>JBHLPA010000037.1:0-12369 GCA_048939935.1 Promethearchaeota archaeon
TTCCCATCCCTCCTCATAGGCTATTGGTGGTATTAGCAGAAGGTTTGGATCCTTGAGATAGTTCTGTACGGTGCCTGGTCCACCACATGCACACATCCGGGTGATGACATGTGTATTTCCTCCATTGTGTATCTCATCAACAATCTCAACGGACTTTGTAAAGTCATCACGAATCTCTCCATAATCCTCTTGTTTCTGTAAGATCAGTTCTATAATGTCATACTCATCGTTACACCATTGAAAGATTCTGGTCGAGGGGTGGTCTTTGGTTATTTCGCCAAAGGGATTTTTGTATCTCGCTCTGAAAACAACTTCGAATAATGGCATACCTCTTTTTAGGACCACGACTATTTATTAACTCTACCGACACATGTCGGGTATGAATCAACTGGCCTTATTGTTGAGCTTCGAGATTATTTCTTCAGCCTCACTCATCACTCTGTCCAATAACTCCTTCACAGTGGGAATGTCCCTAACCAGACCCACACCCTGACCACAAGATACCACGCCAAGGTCAATATCCCCCTCTCTGTACATCGTCTGTGCTTTCTCCCCAGATGCAGCCTGGATCAGCTTGAAGAGAGGTGCTCCTTCAGCCTCTAATTCAAGCACATGTTGAGCCGCTTTGTTGTTCCACAGTCTGTGAGTGTTTCCAACAGAACGAAGTGCCAGAACTGTATCAGTTTCTGCTGCTTTCACGAAGGCTTGTTTGAGATTGTCATGAATGGGACACTCCTTTGTTGCCATCAGCCGTGTACCCATAATCACTCCTTCAGCACCCAATGCTAAAGCCGCGGCAATACCTCGTCCATCTGTTATTCCGCCCCCTGCGATTACAGGAATATCCAGAGCATCAACAACGGATGGAGCCATCACCATTGTTCCAATATCCAATATCCCAGTAGCTCCGCCATTTTCATAACCGACAACAGTCACTATATCGGCGCCTAGGGAGGCTCCCTTTTTTGCATATCTCACTCCAGCACATTTGTGGATCCAGATGGCACCACCATCCCTGAATTTAGGAACTAGGTCCTCTGGAGCCTTGTGACCACTTGTTTCAATAATTTTCACGCCCTCATCCAATGTGGCATCCACATAATCCTCTAGCTTCTCTTGAGGCATTAAGGCTGGAAACAGATTGATGTTTACAGCAAATGGTTGATCTGTGAGAGATTGCGTCTGCTTTATCGCATCACGCAGGTCATCAGGAGTCTTGAAATTCGCACTGGCCAGTACCGCGCAAGCTCCGGCATTACTAGCTGCTGCGGTAAACTCGGGATTAGAAATTCTCGCCATGGTCCCCGCTATTATCGGATATTTACATCCCAGGATTTCAGTAACTCTTGTCTTTATCATTTGACTCTCACCTGCGTCTATCTGCCACAGACTAGTATCCCACAGATAAATGTCGTCATAAATGGTCCAATCTAAATTAGAAACGACAATAATCCCGATTGGACTGAAAGATTCTTGGGAAGAACCCAGTGTGTTTTTGAGTTATCCCCCTTCTTCTACTCTGTCTTCATCCCACTTGTCATACTGAGGTTCTCTTTCCACTCAATATGATAGTAGTCTGAACAAAGACTCAGTCGGCATGACGCATTGTTGTGTATGCGTCAATGATGCGCCATAAACCATGTACGACTACGAATGCAAGTACACTCCACGTAATCATGTTCGCGTATGTGCTTGATGTGATTAGTGAGCCGCCAATCTCGTAGATATACGGTATAAACGCAAAGATCAGGATAATTTCCAGAATTCCCATGATTAGCTGACCTACAAAGCGTGGCTTTGCCACTCCTTTCTTCATATTCGTGATAACCCTCCTTTTTGGGTACTCACCTAGGCACAAAAGGCGTATTTAACTGATTACTCGAATGATTTTTTGTCTATTAGATGATTTTGATTACATTAGAAACTATCTATGTCATGAATGAAAGCAAGTCCGATTTTAGAAAAGCATAGATTAACCCGCTAGGCTTGATATAATTAGTTAAAATAGCCAAACCTTTCAACAATGATTTAGCTATTAAAGATGCCAATTTATATTGTGGGGTAGCGTATCCATTTGCCACATTTATGGAGGAGATAGTTTGGTTTTTAATCCCCTACCTGGTTTCGAAATTGTCTGGGATATTGTAGCTTTCATTATCTCGTTCATCGTGATACTGATGCTTGTCCAGATTAATGCAAGGATAGAAAAGAGTGGTGCACTCTCAACTGTCGTAACACGGAAAGTCATACACACATTTGCAGCCCCACTCTGGGTGCTCACATGGCTATTATTTTCCGGTAGTATATTCAGCCGCTTTCTAGCCATCATTGTGCCTCTTATATTCGTCTTACAATTCACAGCAATTGGGACAGGAAAGATGGAGAATGAGGACTTTGTTCGCTCGATGTCACGAAGCGGAGACCCTCGGGAGCTCCTCGGTGGCACATTATACTATGCTTTCTTGATGGTTGTTATCGGAATCCTCTGGTTCTATGTTCCCATGGATGGTAACTTAGCGAATGCAACTCCATTGGCTATGATCGTCTTTGGATGTCTTGCAGGAGGAGATGGATTCGCTGATGTGATTGGCCGTAAATATGGTGGTGAACGGAAGTTCGGAGTTGGTGGTGCAGAAAAGACAATCGCTGGAGTAATTGGGATGTTCATTGGTTCATTCCTGTTCAGCTTCGTTCTGTTATTCTTCTTCTCGTTTGAAGTGCCTGCATTCTCTCCTGTGGCGCTGATTGTGCCAATCCTAGTGGTGAGTGTTGTAGCCACTATTGTTGAGGCAATAACGCCCAAGGGACTTGACAACATAACCATCACTATTGCAGCTATCATCATGGTGCTACTGCTACCCTATATTGGAATTGCCTGGCCATTCCCACCGTTTAGCCTCTTCTAAGATTCTGGTGCTACACAGTGACAAAAGAACTGACTGTCATCAAGCTCGGTGGCTCGCTACTGACGGATAAGTCGAAACCCTATACCTACAGGAAGGATGTGCTGGAATCCGTAGCCCGAGAGATTGGAGAGTGTCTGACTGAAGGCTTGATTGAGTCTTTGATCCTGTTGCATGGTGTAGGCTCATATGGACACCCACCAGTTCTTGAGCACAACCTGCACAAGGGGTTTCTAGGTCCTAATCAGTTATTACCACTTTCAACTACTCAAGAGAGTGTGGCAACACTTCGTCACATCATTGTGAAGGAGTTCCAGAGGGCGAAAGTTCCAGTCTGCCTGATGTATCCTTCATCCATGATCATCTCTGAGAAGATGAAGATGACTGACTACTTTCTAGAACCTGTGAAAGGATTTGCCTCATTAGGAATGGTTCCTCTACTGGGAGGCGATATCAACGTTGATACAGTCATGGGATGGAGTGTTGGAAGCGCAGATCAGCTGGCGGTCATCCTCTGTGAGGAGATGAACGCTAAGCGACTGATTTTCGCATCTGATGTACCTGGACTCTTTGATGCTGACCCTAAGCTAAAAGATGATGCCTCATTCATAGATACAATCAACCTTAACAATCTCGAGGCTACTCTGAAAAGGATGGGCGTGTCTGGGGTAGAGGATGCGAGTGGAGGAATGAAGGGGAAGCTACGTTCCATAGTTCCCGCCAAACCACTCATAGAACAAGGTCTGGAAGTTGGATTACTCTCCATGATGAAGTATGGCGCTCTGAAGGCATTCCTCAAGAACGAAGACTGTCAGTGCACTCGAGTCATTGTGAAATAGTTTCATCTGTGGGGCTCTTGCGAGTCCCACAACTCTATTTTTTCTTCCCTGCAATCACCTCATTATATATCCTCAATAATTGTCTTGCGTGTTGCTTGATGTCATATCGCTCATGAGCAGTCTTGACAGCGTTTCTACCAAGGCGGATTCTGAGTTCCTTGTCCTTCAGAAGAATCTCAACAGCCTCAGCAAGTGCTTCAACATCATCTGGAGGCACAGTGACTCCATCGTGGTTATTCCTGACAATCTCACGTGGTCCATAAACATTAGTTGTCACTACGGGGACACCACAGGCCATAGCTTCGACTATTGAGAGCCCAAATGGTTCCTGTCTGGAAGGATAGAGAAATAATCTACTCTTGTTGATGAGGACAGGCACTTCCTCAGGGTCAACCACTCCCTTATACTCCACCATTGATATAACACGCTTTTTCTCAAACTCATCGAACACTCGGTCCTTGAGTGAACCCTCCCCAGTCATCATCATGGTAAGTCTGGGAAACCTGTGTTTGAGGATGGATAGCATCTCTGGAAACAGATCCACGGACTTCATTGACTCTAGACGACCCATGAAGGCCAAGTCCCATTCTTTCCTTAATTCTGGTAATGGCTTGAAAACTGTGAGGTCAATTCCACTGTAGAGTGTCTGAACCTTATCTTGATGTTTTGAGTCCAAATGTTTCTTGAGTGCCTCAGCCACATTTTCACTGACTGCGATTACCAGGTCAAAATTGAAGAATGAAGCAAACTCTCTGTAGTCGGTCGTTTCTGTTCCATCTGGGAGGATGATAGACTTTGGTAAACCGTGAATGGTAACCACAACAGGCAACTTTAGTCTGGATGACTCACAAAGTTGTGCAATCACCCGGTTGAAGACAATATAGGTACTATGGGCGTGGATAATGTCTGGTTGGAGCTCATCGATGAGCCTTACCAGCTGTTCCGCTAGAAGGTTCACATTCTCATTAAGGTCTGAGGGCTTGAACAGCTCATCAACAGCTCTCGCTCTTTTCTCCTCTGGAAGGGAAAAAAACTCCCACTTTCTGGCTTCAAGCAGATTACCTGTCAGATAATATATCGTGTAGTGCTCTCGTTGGACCACCTGTGGAGAGTCTCGTTTGGGTGACTGGGTGACAACAAATGACTCGACATCCTCTGGAACCATTGCCTTTGCCAGATAATGAATAATGGACTCATAGCCCCCGAGACCGGCAGGATTAAGGCTATCACATAGATGTAGAATCTTCATCAGCACTACTCCAATATGGTCACACTACTTCTATGTGGGCCATCTAATCTATCTAGCTGTTTACCAAGGGATTGAAGAATGAGCGACCCTGCATGTATCGACCTACCTACTCATGTCCGAGATCGTGACATCTTTTATGATGTAGAAGGTCGAATCTTTGTTGTACTAGGGTTCATTCAACCACCAAATCGAATACTCGCCTTTCTCAAATACATCCCTGACCAGTATGGAGAGTGGCAATCTGGTGATACAAAATACAAGCGAATATTCTGGGGTAGTGTGAGTTCTACGGTTGATGGAATGAATCTCCTGCCTTCCCCTTACATAGCAAAGGATGACCATTTTGGCACGGACCTATTGGAGCCCCCAAGAGAGAATGTCGAGAGATATTTCAGCCCAGAAGCACGACTAAAGGAGATTATAGATGGTGGTCCTAAGGACTCACTTGAGGACCATGCAAAAACTGGTGCTGAAACCTTGCATGATGCCTTGGGCATCAGCATTGACCATCTTGGTGTCGCAGGCAGTATACTTTGGAAGGGACATAGTCTAGGAAAGTCGGATATCAACATGAACATCTACGGGTTCGACAACTCATGGAAACTTCACGATAACTATGAATTGCTTACTGAAGGGAGAGAAGGGGCACGATTACGCGAACTACCCGACTGGGAACATGCCATGTCTAGAGTCCATGCGAGAGTTCCGATTATAAAGTCTGAGGACTTACAGAACTTATTCTCCAGAAGAAAGGCGCTATGTCTTGGCGACATCTGCATCGGGATCACACCTATTCTCCTACCTAGTGAAAGTCCTATTCAACATGGTAGTGAAACTTACGAAGCAGTGTCTAATATCCCGCAAGAAATTATGATGGAGGTAGAGAATGCAGACTTCGGGATATTTCACCCCGCAATCTACGAAGGTCAGTCCTCACCTCTGCCGCTTTTGAATGGTGATTCTGTAGACCGAATCATGGTTTATGATGGTGCATTTGGTGGGCTTTTGAGGACTGGAGATAGAGTTGAGGTCACTGGAATTGTCCAGAAGGTAAGTCCAACCAACGGAAAAAATCCCTTCTATCAGATAATGGTGGGGACCAAAGCTGGAGCAGGAAAAGAGTTCATCAGACTGGTCACCTAGCACGTTATCACAAGTATCTTAGGTTAGCAGGTAGTTTCCCAAAATGATGTCAGCAAAGAAACCCTTCCTCAAGGTAGCTACTACGGACGGAGAGAGAGCTAGGAGGAAATTGATAGAGTCCAATCTCCTTGATGTAGATTACAAAATCATAGCACAGGAGGGAACTCTCTTCATGCCTCTTCAAGGAAAAATAGGAGCTGCCCGTCTGGAAGAGATAGTGGGCTCTATTGCCTTTGAAACTGGTGAAATGGACTTCGAGCCGCATTTTCAAGAACCAAAAAATCTGGCAGAGGCCCTTGAGGGTCATCTGAGTCCCGAAGAGATTGAGCTAATTCCACGTGCATATGATCTGATTGGCGACATCGCAGTACTCGAGATACCCGATGAACTCTCAAAGCACAAAGAAACTATTGGGAAGGCGTTTCATCAGTTACACCAGAACTTCAATACAATTCTGGCTAAGAAGGGTGCAATCGGTGGTACCACTAGAGTAAGAGAGTATGACTGTCTATCTGGAGAGGACAAGACTGACACAATTCATATCGAATATGGTTGCCGTTTGGCTGTAGACCTTGCGAAAGCCTACTTCAGCCCTAGACTCCTTGAGGAACACAATAGAATAGCTCAACTTGTGGAAGACAATGAATTTGTCGTAGACATGTTTTGTGGTGTTGGACCCTTTCCAATTCACATAGCACGACAAAAGAAAGCCCACATTGTTGCTATTGACATCAATCCTGAGGCAATTGATCTCCTTGACAGGAGCATAAGACTGAACAACCTTGTTGGGACAATCGAACCAATTGTCGGAGATTCTAAAGACTATTCTCACAACCAGGTTGCTGACCGAGTCATAATGAATCACCCTTCAGGCGCATTCGATTACATTTCTGATGCTTGTCGTATTCTCAAACCACATGGAGTGTTACATTACTATGACTTTGTGGGTGGGGAAGACCCTGAAAGTACAATCATGGGTAAACTCACAAAACTCGTAAAAAATGCAGGTCGTTCGGTGGAACATGTAAACCTTGTCAGACGTGTGAGGGATAGTGCCCCCTACGAATTTCAGATGGTCATAGACGCAGTTATTGAGTGATATAGACTAGTTCACACTCAATAATCACACTTTCTTTCTTCAAACTATCTACAAACCTGCGGTCAAGGTCTGATGCAGCTTTATTGGCGTTAACCATGAGCGTACGCCCACACTCAAAATTACTAGTTCTTGCAACCATGCTTGTTGAATCTGTGTAGGTCAGACCTGGACTTCCTGTTCCAACAATTTCCTCAGTCAGTCCATCAACACTCATTCTCAACAAGATCTTGGTTTTTATAGATGTGGCAAGTTCTTTGATACTCGAGTCCAGCTGATTCAGAGTGATACTGGCTCTGACGCCAATAATACATGTCCCTTGTCTTGTGAGATGGTCCTCTGATGTCAGTTCAACTGTTGTCTTGTGATCTCCAATAACATTCTCGTGCCCATAGGCCTTGAACTGGACTCTCTGCATGATTCTTGTATTGCGCCCAACCCTTTTATGAATGCATATCCTTTTGTTCAGTGATTCTGATGCCTGAAGACCATTTCAAGGGAGCGATTGAACACCTAGTCCGTCGGCTGCGGAATTATGGTTATATCAAGAGTGATGAGATGGAGCGTGCCTTCAGGACTGTACCGAGGGAAGAGTTTGTGCATCCCGATACTAGGAAGAATGCGTATCGTGACACACCACTCCCCATTGGATTTGGTCAGACGATATCCGCACCACATATGTGTGTGATAATGTGTGAAGCCCTACGGCTCAAACCTGGGCTGAAAGTTCTTGAAGTCGGTGCCGGGTCAGGGTATCACGCTGCTCTATGCGCAGAACTCGTTGCTCCAAAGACTGCACAGAATCCTGGACATGTCTATACCACTGAGATTGTGACTGGACTTATTTCATTTGCACAAGGAAACCTCGAACGGACCGGATATGATGATAGGGTTACTCTTGTTCATACAGATGGAGGAGTAGGACTGCCTGAGCATGCTCCTTTCGATAGAATACTTGTGGCGGCTGCAGCTCCCACCGTTCCTGACCCATTGATTGAGCAGCTTGATTTGGGCGGTACTATGTTGATCCCAGTGGGTGGAAGAGGGTTCTTTCAGGAACTCATGATGATTGAAAAGGACAAAACAGGAAATATTGTCCAACGTCGATGGGGTGGCGTTGCATTCGTTCCTCTTACGGGCGAGTATGGATACTAGTTTATGTAGCCAGATGCAAGGGAATGACTGTCAGAGTGATTTTGTCATCATCTTGAAGGCCAAGAGCATCTCTGATGTTTACTGGAGCAACAACCTCTAGAATTTCTTCACTGTGATGAGTGCGTTGAGCAATGACCACGGCAGCTTCAATCTTCCGATTAATCTTGACGCGATAACAAATCACATCACCAAAAGTACGTCCTTCGTGTGTGAAACCACTTACCACCAAAGGTGGCGTGTTCTTCATCCTCCCCACTGCCTTTCGGGACTCATCATCTCCAATCTTTACATTCAACGTTCCAAGATGCGCTTTGAACCCAAGGGCAGATCTCAGTTTTGACGAGTAGACATCGACATAATATGCCCCCTCTCCAATCCCTGTCACAATAGATCCCTTGATCACTATCTCATGTTCAGGAGGTATGAATGCAATCTCCAAGTTGGATTGAACATGCATCAGTTGCTCACGCCCTTTGGCAGATATCTGAAGAAGCATTCCATCAGCTGTGTGTATTCTGTCTAAATATCCCAGTTCTACACACTGTGCGACTCTTCTTGATGCGGTCTGCTGGCTAACATTTAGAATCTCCCCCAATTCTCGTGTAGTGATTGTCGTCTTTTTATGTATTGCACCCTTGTTAGCCACCGAATACAAAGTGAACCAGATATCTGGATTAATCATCGAAATCAGTCCTTCAAATGCTCTCCAACTTTGTCGAGTTTCTTCATCAGTTTGCTCTGCCCCACTGCTCTGGTGAGGTCTCCTCGAGTCCGTTCAATCAGACCACGTCCCACATCACACTTTCTCCTGAGATCTGGAACTAGTGCATTTGGGTAGTCGAATGTTTGCAATTCCTCAAGGATCTCCTCCATGAAACCAAGTATGGTTTCTGCTCTGGCTACTTCATCATAACGCAGAAGATCTAATGATGCTCTTCGCAACTCGCCTATGGTGTCAGCCAAACCGGTCAGATATGCCCTGGCTGGTATACCATATTCATCTGGCGTCGTGAATGTTCCGTGTTCCAAGAGAGAGAGAAGGTTCAGTGCCTCTGTCAACTCTTGATATGCCACATCAAGTGTTCTTGACCTTATCATAAACTCACTATCAGACGCATCTGTCGACGCCTCGAGAATTATCTTGTGCGCCTCAGAGATCAGTTTCTTTGCGTCACCGAATTTTCCTCTATGAGTCATCTTAATCGACTCACTACATTTACGGACTGCTTTTCGTCCAAGAGGCAATGTCTTCTCACGTACAGCGTCGTCATCATCAATCTCTTTTCGAAGCGGTGTGAGGATATCTGATAGTTTCATCTTAGTCGCCCTCAGTTCAGTCATAGCTTCTTAATTTGTTTACTGCGTGACAGGAGTACAACCCTGCTTTCAACCTGTTCATCAAGAACATGGTATCCGGTTAGAGATGCCAAGTTCTCCGAAAACGCACGAATCTCTCTATGTGAAGGTGCATTACCTTTTCCAAGACGCCCTCTTGAAGATCCTAGGAACATGTATCCTTTTACTTCGATGAAGTCTGGCTCACCAATCTCGATGAGTTTTGAGTATCCTCTGACATTATCCATATTCCTGTCTGCTACCATCGTCAGTCTGTTCACTGTTCTGGTATTGAGTGTCTGTAACAACTCTTGTGACTCCAGGATACGACTCCAGCCATCCTTGATGCTTGGTCTACAGAGTGTCCGATAGGTCTTCTCATCAGAGGCAGCCAGAGTGACATAGAGTTGAGTTGGCAGGGACATTCTGGAAAGCACCTCTGGTTGTGTGCCATTTGTCACCAAAAACGAGGTCATTCCTCTCTGATGAATCTCATTGATTAGTTCACTTATCAGAGGATGAAGAGTCGGCTCTCCCGCCAATGAAATAGCGACATGTTTTGGATCCCTGGCTTCTTGGTACTTTTCTTTTGGAACAGAAGCACCAGCCCTTGGATTAAATCCTCCAAGAGACCTCAGGTTCGCCATTAATACGGCATCCATCAGTTCATTTACTGGTACAACATCCGTTTCCGAAACATCAACCTGGTTCCAGCTCACGCCAATATCCGCAGGTGTCACCCTCCAGCAAAAATCACAATTTTGAGTACATTTATCGACTACTGGGGTCATCTGGAGACAGCGGTGAGACTGGATACCATAGAATCTCTGTTTGTAACATGAAGTACCATGAAGAAGAGCTTTCTTTTGCCACTGACATGCTTTGTAGGCGCCTCTCTTCCCGAGTAGATGATACCCCTGTTTTTCGAGCTTGTCGCTTAGCTCTTTTGGCATGTCAAATGTCAAACTGATTCGAGGGCATGTCTACTGTGTGTCTTATCAGGCTTTGGCAATGTCCTCATTTGACTTTGGCCTTTGCGAGGACAATCTCTTTGCTATATTCTCTTGAGTACTCCACGAACCAGTCAGAAGTTTTTTTCTTGATAATTCGCCGAGAAGTTTCCTGCTCTCTGAATCTAGTCTACCCGGAGATTCATTCTCAAAAGCACTACCAGGTAATGGCATGAAGACATGTCCGTGGATTTTCGCTCCCATCTCAGATAGTGAATAACAGAGTTCGATGCTCTCATGCATCTCTTTCTTGGTTTCTCCAGGTAGTCCAAATATCATGTCCACATGAGGGATAAAACCAGAATCTAAGGCAACAGTGATTGCATTCATACCCTCCTCCACTGAGTGATGGCGATTGGCTAATTTCAATACACGGTCACTACTTGACTGAAGTCCTATCTGGAGGGTCTTATTAGCCACATAGGCCTTCATCATCTCAAGTACCGATTCAGATACAAACTCAGGTCTGACCTCTGAGGGGAATGATCCAAAGAAGACCTCCTCCAACCCCTCAATCGTGGTTGCAGCCTTCAAGAGATCCTCAAGTCTCTCTTCTTCCACTGTACGACCGTGTCCACCGTATGACAGGGCATTTGGTGACAGAAACCAAGTCCTATCGAACCCACTTCTTTCTACAGCCTGGGTCAGCCAGTGAATGACAGATTCAATGGACCTGTTTCGGACTCTTCCCCCTGTGAGGAAGGGTGTACAGCAGAATTTGCATGAGAATGGACAACCCCGTGTGACCTCCACCGGTCCTACAATGTTCATGCCCAATGCGAAAGGAGGGTAATCATCAATATCAACTTGGTCGAGGTCTCTTGGCGATGGACATTCTTGAGAGGTTTCAGAAACCACTCCTCTAATCTCATGAGGGTCTTTATCATTCATTAGATACCAAAGCAGCTCAGGGAATGTCTTCTCTCCCTCTCCGACAACCACATAGTCAAATCCATTCTCAAGCAACTCAACTGGCCGTGCACTTGCATGAGGTCCTCCACCGACTATAGTGACTGAGTTGCCAAACCTCTGGCGGACCTCTCTCACCTCTCTATAGACCCGGTGGGTCTGAGTGCTCATGACAGAATGAGCAAGCACCGTAGCCCCCCGTGTAATACTGTCTTGAATGTTCCTCATGGATAATTCGAGTGGTGCTTCTATGATGAGACTCGTGAGTCTATGGTCGATCTCAACAACTCCAACAAGAGCAGCCAAGCTATACCTTGAAGAAGAATGAGCTCTGAAGATGAGGGTGTGTGACTCCACGTCTTGCACACGCTTTAATTAACGACTCGCTCGGCGACTCCCTTCTCTGTCACGCTTATGATGTGAATTTCACCGCCTGACTGAGCATCTCTTGCGATACCTGCTTTTACAGCATCTATTGCAATGATTTCTGCTTCCTTTACAGTCAAAGTCGGCTTGTATCTATCTTCAAGGACACCAAATGCAGGGGCTGTTCCTGTCCCAGTTGCTGTAAAGTCGTCTGGGATAAGTGAACCACCCATATCTAACCCGTAAAGTTGGGGTCCGTCACCATCTACTCCAATAACAACCGTCTGGACATACAGTGGTGCCATGCGTCTTGAGTAGAGCGTATTTGCAAGCATTTTGGAGAGTGCTTTTACTGTGATGTCTT
>JBHLPA010000330.1:0-3003 GCA_048939935.1 Promethearchaeota archaeon
CCATTCATCCCAATCGAAACCGGGCGTCATTGTTAGAAGATGCTCTATTGTGATGTTTTCCCATCCCGGATCAAAGTCCAAGTAATCATACTCTGGAAAGAAATCAAGGACATGTTGGGAAACATTGTCAAGCATTCCTTGTTGAAAGGCGACTCCGAGGAGAATTGATACCACACTCTTTCCTACAGAGTGTTGAGCGTGAAGAGTCAGGTTGCTATAATATTCTCTAGGGTACTCCTCCAGTACAACATAACCATCCTTTACAATAAGGACTGAGTCAATTGGATAGTCTTGATTCTCAATATAGTTCATCATGTTGTTCAGGATCTGAGCACTCATCCCATGTTCTCCAGGTGTGCTGTTTCTCCATCGGTTTGTAGGCCAATAATCTGGCGCAGAACTAGTTACTGAGTGCTGATATCGGTCCGGGAGTTCAATGGTAGCAGCTGGCGAAAATAAAGAGAGTAGTAAGATCAGTGAAAGGACTACTGGTCCCCAACCTATCTTTGATGAACCCATAGATATCAGAAAACTGTGAGATATAACTGACTATAAGGTCCCTCAACTACGCAAGAGTTACTTCAGAAAGAAAAGAACAACAGAAATCCTTATCACCTGTACTAAGAGGAAAAGAAATCGCCCTCATGAGATGAACTTCTACAATGCGGAGGTTGCCAAGCCAGGTTAAAGGCGCTAGGTTGAGGGCCTAGTCTCGTAGGAGTTCGCGAGAAGCTGAAATCTGTTTGATTCAGCTCGCAAATTCAAATCTCGCCCTCCGCACCATTTCTTATTTGTAGTAATCTCATTATCAATCATATTCTGAGATCATATCTAGAAATTACCCTCCAATATTTCCGATAAAGCTACAAAGCCCGAATATATCTCTCTCAAGTCATCTATGAAATCCCAATCTCGAGAGGTTGTAACTAAAGGAAGAGGTCTTTCATACTCTGTTTCAATTGTTATGTAATAGGTTTGGAGTTTTCTTCCTGTGTTTAGTGTGGTCATAATTCGATCGGGTGATGATAATGTATCTAACTTAACTTTCAACAAGGGTTTCTCATCCCAATCTAGAAATGAAATCCAAATGGGCAATTTTACTTTCTCATTTTTGAAGGTGTCGTGTTTTACAGATTCTGCCATTTTCTCTATAGCTTCCCTCATCATCTCATCATCATCTTCAATCTGTTCAATCATCCACCATTTTAAGACCGAACTCAATTCTAAAGTAACATTCATTTTGATAGTATCCTGTAAAAACAGAATATTCCCGCGCTCTCTCTTCGAACTATCTATGTGAAGAAGCTTGATGCCCTCATCATCTTCTTCAACCTTCCAGTTGTCTTCTAGGAGTGGATAGTGTCGACGATACCTCTTATTCAGAAAATTATCTAGAAGTGCATTTCCTTCCTCCAAAGATATTCCTCGTATGAAATGTTCAGCATCAGAATACAAATCCATCCGAAACCC
This sequence comes from Promethearchaeota archaeon, assembly GCA_048939935.1. Classification (GTDB taxonomy): domain Archaea; phylum Asgardarchaeota; class Thorarchaeia; order Thorarchaeales; family Thorarchaeaceae; genus SMTZ1-45. Next base: position 1,471 of record JBHLPA010000330.1, read on the forward strand.
AGACAATTTTCGCTCTATTCGTTCTGTAACATTTCCAAATTCATCAAGTAAAAGAAGTCCAATCTGGTCTTTGCCAATTAGTGTGAATATATCTTCTTGGTCTTGTGTTTGTAGATCTTGGAATGCATCCTCCGGCATCGCTACAAACACCTCACGACAGAAACTCTGTAATGCACGAGCTTGTCGAAGTGATTTTTGTGTTGTTCTAGCGGAGTTTTTAACTTCAATTCCTACAAAATGAGGAACACCATCTTTCTCATAAGAACCGAGAACATCAGCGTAATATGTTTTAGTACCATATCTAAAATCATATCCAGACTTCTTTGGCTTGTCCGTAATTACATAATAACAAGGATCAATATCTCTGTTTTGTAACCAATCTGCAATGAATTCGTACATTGTTTCTTCATTCTTGAATACCATTTTCCCACCAACGAAACTTCAGGAGAGCCATCATTTGATAATTTTTACTTTTCTTAACTTCAAATCTCGCCTTCCACACCACATTTTTTCTGATAGAAATCAGGATTTCTTTTTGGAGGTTTTCTTTGATTTCTTTTCGGGTTTGGATTTTGCAGGTACACGAATCAATGCTTCAATGTAACTAAGAATCTCTGTGATATCCCTCTGTAAATTCCCAATGGCTTTTCGAATCTCTGTTGTAGAAGTTTCGATATTTGTTAAATGGGATTTTGTGTTGTTGAATTCCTTTAGCTTTGTTGTAATCTCTGAGAGTTTCTCTGATACTGTAGTGCAGGTAGGTGAATCAATTATAGTTTCACCAGATGCTTGAAGAAGAATTTCAGCACGTGCAAATCTGTATGCCACCTCAACTGCTACTCCATCAGGTTCGAAAGTGCAAAGCACTTTGTTTTCACCAATATGCGAAAAGCACCCATCAACTCCTTTCAATCCATTCTGAACTTTGACTACACCTAGAGCATAGTGAGCTTTTCTGGTTCCAATTGCATCGTCAAGTTGTTTAATCAGACCAGCCTTTCCTCCAATTCGTGTAGGACCAGCCTTTGCTTCTATCACTATATTCATCGTTTTTGGTAGATGCTTTTCATTGACTTCAATCAGTAAATCTCCAACTTTTCTGCCAGCGACTTTCCGTGTACTGATTTTCTTGATTCTGTCACCCATTTTTGAGCAGATGGGTTCAAGAAAATCAAGTAATTCATCTTCAAATTTCACACCCTTTCTCGTTCCAACTTCATCAGCTTCTTCGCGACCAGCTTCTCGTGAAATTAAATCACGGACTCGGTTGAATTCTTCTTCTAGGTCTCTTCGAAGATCATAGAAGGGGCTAGTTTCAGTATATGGGTCAAGAATAGACCTAATTGGCCCATCCACATCAGAAAACTTTCGGTCTAGCTCACCTTTCTCTCCTAGGTAATCATCAAGTTTCTGTTGAGCTTCGTCAAATGCCTTTTCAACTTCATTCTCAAATGACTGAAACCGTTTGTCAATCCAATCAATCTTCTTCACAGTTCCAAAGTCTCGAAGGGCAAGAAGTCCGAAATGAACAGC
>JBHLPA010000331.1:0-2998 GCA_048939935.1 Promethearchaeota archaeon
TCAACACCACCAAAATTAACACCTGATAGGACTACACCTAGGATACCCCAAGAAAGGAGTACAAGTGAGAGTCCTATAAAGACATGTTTGGTGAGCGGTCTATTCATGTTCTAACTTCCCGTATTGAAACCTAATAATGGTATGTAGTTAAAAACTATGTTTGTCGTAATTTTGCACTACTAGGTTGCGCCGCGTGCAGGATAAGTCATTGTAATCTTGAATGTGCAAGATTCCTGACCTACTGACATGCATGTTTCCTCTATGACAAGCAGTTTTTCATATTCGATTCGATTAAAGTCAGTGAGGTATTCAAGAACAGCTTCTATGAATCCTTTCAAAAAGAAACAAGAAGGTTCTTCTGCTTCATATCCAGAAGCATATGGATTATCACCTATCTCAATAATTGCTTCTTCATCCAACCATAATTTGTAGAGCTTGGCAATCCGAATATCACCAAATGGCACAATCAGGGTTTCGAGAGCCATTTTTATGAACTCAATAATGCCTTTGAAATCACCAGGAGGCTTTTGTTTTCCGACTTTGAAGTATTCTCTCTGCGCCTCAAGTCCTGCAAGACGTCCAGCAGAGTAGTAGAGGTCCTTGACCCTATCAGGGAACATCACAGTAATTCTATTACCAAGTTTATTCCATGTCTTTGCGAAGAAAGCAACCATAAGATCACGTTCTTTCAGTCGACCCTGCCACCATGGAATTACCTTTTCTTGTGACATATCGTAGCCTCGTATTCACTCATCCATGACAAAATGAATGTTAAGTGCTTTATGGGTGTGTGATACAACTAAACTAACCGAACGTTCCAGACGCATTCATCTGCCCCAGTAGCGCGACTTAGTTCCTGGAATACTTTCGCATCAACACCTTTGAACTCTAATATTGACTCAAGAATACCACTGAACACCTCGCAATAACCAAAGCCGCGCATACCTTCAAGATTAACCTCCTGACACCAGACGCAAGCGTCATCTGTTACCCTTACAGAACCACGAGCGCTCTTCATGTCTACATCCTTGGGTTTCTTATCAAACAGTACTTTATACACTGTTTCAATCAACTTAGATACGTCCTCACGAGTTGTGACGTTATCTTTTGTCTTTTCAACAATCTCGGTGTTGAGATAGACCTGCTCTCCAATCTCCTTTCCAAGATCGCGGAGTTTTTGATTTGCTTCTTCGATGCTCTGAGTTTCAGCCAAGATCTTCTCGACGTAGTAAGCGTAGAGGCTTATCAGTAAAGGGTTCTCTATTTTTGGCATAATTATTGCACCTACAAAACCATCTACAAGGTTTTTCCAATTAATTTCAAACCATGTTTTCTATATTTAGCAACTGTCTGTACAACCTTCGGTAGGGGAACATTCAATGACTCTGCAATCTGGTCTGTCGTTCTATTGCCATCGCAGAGCCTGATGATGTCTTGATCCTCATTCTCAACCTTCTTCATATCACCCTCATATCTTGGACATTTCACATATCTTCCGAGAGATGATGTGGTTTCAGACTGAGTTGTGTCCTCATCAGAAATTTGTGGAACGGTGATGATTCCCTTAGAAGCTCCCCACTTTAGAAGTTCAATAACTCTATTGTTTGGTTGGAACATAGAGTCTGCAATCTTTTCTACATTGGTATCGCCATCAACAAGCATCAAAACATCAAATCCAAAGTTACGGTAAAGCTTCTTCATTTCCTTGTACAAGTTAGAATCCAGAGAGAGTGCGTTTGAATACTTTGGCCCCCGTTCAGGAACGGTCGTAGGTTGCACATTGAATGAATCAGGAGGTGGTAAATCCACTTCTGGAGTGCCTTTAGCCTCTACAGATTGACTAACAATTTCATCTACAGGAGCCTGCTGAGATGCTGAAGGTTCAGTAGATTCAACAGAAGCGGCTTTGATCGCGATACTCTCTAACACTTGAAGATTTGATTCAACTGATTCTTCAAATTCCTCAGGTGGAGGAGGCAATTCTATTCCCTCCAATAATCGTAAAACATTCTTTGTTTTAGCAATTGCCAGACCTAGTTGGAGTTCTGGGACATATAGAACAGTCAGAATCCAATTATTGTCGACAGGCGCAAGAACAACTAAACCCCGGTCAGTATCGATAGTCATTAGACGTAAGTCAGACTTGTATAGGTTGATGCTATCCTTGACTCGTGGAAATAGTTCATCTGGAAAAGCAAAACTGACAAATGGCCTTCCAATCTTTGTCATCAATGAATAGCCTAACACCTGATCATCAAATCTCAATTTAGACAAAGCTCGTTCCAAGTCTTTGGACATACTCAATACCTCACGCCGACTAGTCTGGCATCCTGCTTATACTAGCTATTTTCCGAAGGTCGTCTGAAAAGGATTGTGGTGGTGAAGTATTTCAAATTCACTCAATAACGGTTAAGAGGGATTCGCACATGCTATAAAATCACTATGAGGAATTTTGTTGGAGGTCTTATTGGAGTCATCATAGGTTCTATTACAATTGTGATACTGCTAGGAATCCCACAGCCAGTTTATCCAGAGCCCTATAACATGATTTGGTTCTTACTAGCTGGGAGTAGTGCACTACAGTCTACAACTTTCAATCCACTGACGGTTCTAGGTCTATACTTTCTTTCGTGGCTCATAATTGGACTTGTGATTGGGCTGTTTTCAAAACCGGGATGGAACACACTTAGAACCGCGCTCTGGGTTGGATTAATCAATGCTGTATTTGCACTCACGGCGCTCCTTCTCACGAATCCCATGTTTTGGGAGAGTGTAAATAGAAATATAGAACTACTATATCAGTTCAGCACCTCACTACTTCTATCAATTCTAGCATTACCGTCAGCATTACCGATAGCGACAATAATTGACAGGTTAAATCGTCAAACAGAACCTCCAGTTCCATCGATGGTTCAAACAGTTTGTGAATGTGGTGCTGTTTTCAAGTCCATCCCACTAATTTGCTCGGAGTGTGGGAGAGTATTGAACTCAGAGTGAC
>JBHLPA010000332.1:0-2997 GCA_048939935.1 Promethearchaeota archaeon
CATCTTGAAACTCACGATGGACATCTATGCATTCGACTGCTGCATGCTTCTCGCTAGCCAAGGGTGATTTCACCAACCTTCGAATTTACATGACTCCGTTTTAAGGATACACGTTCGAGCAGCTGTTTTGAGGACAGAAACGCAGGTTCCTAGTAAAGCGAAACGACCTTATGGGACTCCCTAAGAGTTGAGCATGATGCGAGTATTTGCTGTATCAGGATTTTCGGGCACTGGGAAGACAGCACTAGTTGAAACGATTGTTAGTTCACTGACTAAAGCGGGTCACTCTGTTGCTACGATTAAAAGCTCGAAACATACACAGGGTCCAGAACAAGGAACAGACACTTGGAAACACAAACAAGCAGGAGCATCAACAACAATCTTTGTAGGACCTAATACCAAGTCAACTCACCTCAAGGATAGGCTTACACCAGATGAACTAAACGAGTTGTCAAAGAATGATTTTCTTATTATTGAAGGTATGAAGTCAGCAGACATACCAAAGTTCTGGTGTATTGGAGATAAGGAACTGATACATGATGAAATTCCAGTGAACACTCAAGCAATCGTGGTTTGGCCTGATAGAGTTGTTACATTGGAGGTGGATTTTCCAGTTCTCCGCTCTGATGATATCAAGAAGCTTGTTGAGATTATCATATCTAATGCAATAGATTTTCAGAAAATCGAGTAGAAGGTGCGGCTCAGATACCCCTTAGGTCGATCATTTGTTCATAATCTCACATTGGAGGTTCATCACTGCCGCAGTATGACCTCCCAGTATTTCGTTTTAGCATTGTCGGAGCACAATACTCATTTCGTGAATTTAATCACAGGATGTTGATGAGAAGTCTAAAGGTTACACGCTTCAGCCTCAAGGACACGCTAGAGTGTGGGCAAACATTCTGTTGGGTCAAAGAAGGTGATGGTTACATTAATGCAGACATCGGACAGGTGGTATATGTAGAACAGAGAGAGGGTAAGCTGTTCTATGAAACATCTGGTGGGGATGTCAACTTGAGAGCATTGTTACGGTTGGATGATTCATTAGACAAAATCCATCGTGAGATTTCAAGAGATGGAATCATGAAAACGAGTATAGACTTTGCACCAGACCTTCGCATTGTCAACGACCCATTCTTTCCGTGTCTTGTTTCTTTCCTATGTTCTGTATGGAAGAATGTCCCTGCAATCCGTGGGATGACCAATGCAATCAGACAAAGGTGGGGACCTTCATATGAGTTCAGAGAGAGGACATTCTATGGAATGCCCACTCCAGAGCAGTTAGCAAGAGCAAAAGTGAGTGACTTGAAAAATCTCGGACTTGCATGGAGATCAGAGTTCATCGCAAAGTCAACAGAATTCATTGTGAATAGGGTGATAACAGAAGACGAACTCAGAAAGATGGATTATTTGGATGCGCGTAAACAACTCAAGAAACTCCATGGTGTTGGTGACAAAGTTGCTGATTGTGTGAGCTTGTTCTCACTAGGATTTCTAGAAGCTTTCCCGATTGATATTTGGATTGAAAGAGTGATTCAGGACCACTATGGAATATTCACTGAAGCGGGAAAGTCGTATTCCAAGAAATCAGAAGCAGCAAGAAACTATTTTGGAAAATATGCAGGTTATGCTCAAGAATATCTCTATCATTACACAAGATGTGGAGTCTAGAAATGCTGTTTCTTGTCCCATTTTCGTTTATACCATGAGTGATCCTGGATGCCCTTGGTTAATTCCCATACTCGGGTCGAATAGAAACTGAGAGGATTCAGGATGTATTCACACAGAGGATCTGAGGCATTACCAAGATAGACAGGACAAAGATTGTTCACCTGAAGCTTCTTACAGCCAGGAGGTGTGTATCCGGTCTCCTCAGCTCCCAGGGATCTCTTTGATGCAATATGTCGGACCTGATAATCAATGAGACTGATGTTCCTATCAGGAGAACTACTGAACACCTTTTGGACTTCTGCCTCGTCCATTCCAATCTTGAGGAGGAATGCCGCCAGTGCAAACCGTGCATCATGGGATAAGTTGACATCGCCCCTGATGGAGTCATCATGCATCTTCTGGATGCAAGGCGGGAAAGCTGATGCAAGGGTTTCGGTCATTTTCAATGGTTCAGCCTGTCGAATTCGTCCCCTGGTTTCAGCATCAATTCGCTGAACAGCCTCAATCAGTCTTTGTGACATTCTGGGAATCTCAAACCTTCCTTCCATGATGAGTTGTCTGAACTTCCCTGAGATAAGCCGATCCAATTCAGACCGCCGGATTGGTATCCAGCCTTTGTCAACAAACCGGTTGATGAGATTCCACTCTTCACTCTGAAACGAGGGAGCTACTTCAAGATAGTTCTCGAAACGGATTTTCAATTCATAAGTTCTGAGCATCAAAGGGAGTTTGGAACGTTCTGTTATACTCCCCATTGATTCGATGCTCCAATTGAATGAGGTTTCACACAAGTCAATTACCAGTGCATTGTCCTCTTTACCAAGTTGTCTATTGGCTTCTTTTGACTCTGCCTCAGCCTGAAGTGCACGTAGCCGTGGATTGCTAAGTTCTTCAACAATCAATCTTGCAGTAGGGTAAATCAAGACATCCTTCTCGTTTTCCATGGCGGGATATCGTATCTGAGACTGGGTAAGTGCAGCGTAAACACGGTCTGTAGCTTCATCAATAATGTAATAATTATCAGGGTCATCTAGAAGGTCTACAAGTACACCAAGGTCTCGAGCGAGTTTCTGCGAGGCACGCCTGGCTTGGAGTGAGAAGGGATATCTCAATTGCTGAAGGCGCCCTGACATGGTTCTCACTCCAATAGTCGTTTATCTTATGAAAGTCGGTTTATAGTCATCATATCCTCGGTCATAGAACTTTTTCCCACATGATGTACATTTAAACATCTGAACACCTCGAGGCCTAGCCCAAGAGTCGAGAATCCGAGCTATCCGGTTACTGCCGCATCTTGGACATGTTAACTCAGTGGAATCATAGGTC
>JBHLPA010000333.1:0-2970 GCA_048939935.1 Promethearchaeota archaeon
TCAGAAACTGGCATATGCATTGTGATTCCCGGCAGAATATTCATGATATAGCCTTGTGTCATCCATCGGGCAAGATCGCCAATTGTTACTAATACTTGTGGTCTAATGTGACATGCCTTTGTATCACACTTTTGTTCTAGACATTTGAAAGTGTATTTTGATTTCTCAGCCAATCTCATCACCGTACAGTGTGGATAAACGCTTTAATTCTGGTGTCTCTTTAACATTTTCGAAACGGATTGTACCTACTCCGATAGGTTTTTGTTCATAACTCCGCGGACGTAGACCAACCTAGAGTAGAATTTTCTTTGGCCTCGGAGTATTCAAAATGACTGAGTGGTACAGTAACGACATCGAACATGTCATTCGACGCCTTGAATCAACACCCGAAGGTCTTACAACTTTTGAAGCTTCAGCTAGATTTGAAAAATATGGGCCCAATGAACTTGTTGAAACCGGTGGTATTAGTCCACTAAGAATGTTCATTAAACAATTCGTGGACCCAATGGTCATAATCCTACTCATCGCAATAGTAATTTCATTACTTACAACGGTTCTATCAACAGGAGACGGTCACAATGAAGGAGGAATCATTGATGCTATCGTCATATCTGCAATTGTGATTTTCAACGCAATCTTCGGATTCATTCAAGAATATAGATCCGAGAAAGCTCTCGAAGCCCTAAAAGAGATGGCTGCACCGAAGGCTCGAGTGATGCGAGATGGACTCTGGACAGTCATAGACTCTCGCAATGTCGTACCGGGAGACCTGATTGGATTTGAAGCAGGGGATCGAATTTCTGCTGACAGCCGGGTAACATATGCTGTGGGACTATCAGCTGATGAAGCTCCCCTCACCGGTGAATCTTTTGCAGTTCGGAAACTGACTGAGGCAATCCATCTCAGTAGTCCCGTTGTTGGTGATATGAAGAACATGGTATTTCAGGGCACTACTATCACTTCGGGAAAAGGCCAAGCCATCGTTACTGCGACAGGTATGCGGACTCAGTTTGGAAAGATTGCTGAACTTGTTCAAGAGAGTGAGAAATCCATGACTCCTCTCCAACTTGATCTAGATGACCTTGGAAAGAAACTCGGTGCGTTGATTGTTTTTCTATGTATCATTGTGTTTGGTGCAGAAGTCTTGAAACAAACTGCACAGATCTTTGCCTCCTTACTGGCCGCTATCGCGCTGGCTGTTTCCGCCATTCCTGAGGGATTACCTGCTGTAGTAACCATCACACTTGCCATTGGTGTTCAACGAATGGTGGCTCGTAATGCGATAGTGCGTAGATTGCCATCTGTCGAAACACTCGGGTCAACTACCGTCATCTGTTCTGATAAAACTGGTACCATCACAAAGAACGAGATGACAGCGACAACATTGTTCGTTAATGGCATGACAATTTCTGTCAGTGGAGTGGGCTATAAAAAGAAGGGAAAGTTCACTCGAGCCAGTGAAGATTATAATGTAATGGGCGATCCTCACATAGTCAAACTCCTAGAGATTGGACAGCTATGTTCAAATTCTGTTCTTCAACCTGATCCATCTGGAAAGGGGGACTGGAGTGTAGTAGGCGACCCTACTGAAGGTGCTTTGCTTATCCTTGCAGAGAAGGCAGGTATTTCCCATGAGGATACACTCTCTCGTAACAAAGAACTTACTGAGATTTCGTTTGACTCTGCTAGAAAACGCATGACCTCAATAACACGTGATGAGGATGGCAATCTTGTTGCGAATGCAAAAGGAGCTCCTGAGGTTCTTCTACCACTTTGTACACATATCTACGAGAATGACAATGTCCGAGAACTAACTCAAGAAGAGAAGGATAACATAATCCAGATTAATGCTGGATTTGCAGAAGGTGCATTGAGGGTACTAGCGTTTGCTTATCGTCCATTGGAGCATGAAATCCCTGACTGGGAGCCTGAAGCAGTAGAACGCAACTTTATCTTTGTCGGACTCATTGGTATGATTGATCCCCCACGCGATGAAGTTCGTGATGCAATACGATTATGCAAACATGCTGGGATCCGTCCTGTCATGATCACGGGTGATCATAAACTGACTGCTAGGGCTATTGCTAGAGAAGTAGACCTGATTGACACAGATGGGGAGGTTCTGACAGGCTCAGATCTTGATAACCTGAGTCATGAACAGTACAAAACAGTCGTCAAACGCTGTAATGTCTTTGCAAGAGTTGCTCCTGAACACAAGTTGGAAATTGTGAGTGCTCTTAAGGAGAATGCTGAAATTGTCGCAATGACTGGGGACGGTGTAAACGATGCCCCTGCAATAAAATCTGCAGATATTGGAATCGCAATGGGTATCCGTGGTGCTGATGTGACTAAGGAAGCATCTGACGTGATCCTCACTGATGACAACTTCGCGACGATTGTCTCTGCTGTTGAGAAGGGTCGCGAAATATACTCAAACATAAGAAAGTTTGTTCGATTTTTACTGGCAGCCAACTTTGACGAAGTCTTTCTCATCTTCGTTGTAGTCATGATAGGTTTACCTTTGCCTATCACTGCCATTCAGATACTTTGGTTGAATTTAGCAACAGATGGATTTCCAGCCTTGGCATTGGGTGTTGACCCGCCTGAGTCTGGTGTCATGGACAGACCTCCTAGAGAGCCCGGAGCAAAGATGATGAACCGAGGAATGATAATGTTCATCATTACTGCTGGATTTGTAGCCTTCTTAGCTTCATTAGCCATGTTCTTCTGGTCTCTATGGGCATATGGTGGTTGGATTCCTGGAATTACTGGCCCCATGCTAACACTTAATGAATGGAACGAAGCTATATCTCCGGTTACAGGTATTGCATGGAATTATGTATTGTCTCACGGTAGAACTGCAGTATTTGCGAGTGTTGTGTGCTTTGAACTCCTGTTCGTTTGGAATTGTCGTAGTGAGTACCATCCTGTATGGAGAACAGAGATTCGTGGTTCTAAATTCTTGATGGG
>JBHLPA010000334.1:0-2962 GCA_048939935.1 Promethearchaeota archaeon
CAGCACAATTCGAACTGAGTGCTGGCGTGATGCCACTAGTATGGAACAGCTTTGTTCCTTTGAGGATCTTTTTCCAATCAACCTCACCAGGCTTTATCTTACTGATTGCTGAATCCTTTCGGTCATAGATGACTCTATTTGTTCTGGGAGCTGCGCCAAATTCAACAAAATAGACACCACATCGACTATTAGGGTCCCAGAGAATATGGGATGTATCAACTCCGTGTTCTCTTGCTTTGTTTCTGATGAAATGTCCTATGGAGTTATCGCCTAATTTGGTGACATATGCTGAGTTCAACTCTAATCTTGCGCAAGCTACTGCAACATTCATCTCAGCACCCCCCGCATGAGCATTGTAGCTGTGTGTCTGTTCAAAACGCATGAAGTTTGGAGGAGAAAGGCGAAGCATTACCTCTCCAAAGGTGACTACATCGTAACCCATCTATCACAACTCGAATTGTTTAACAATCAGTTAAAGCTCTCTGGAAATGTTAAATCTGCCGTTGATTAGTTCTATCATTCTAAGCATGTGAACTTGAATACTCTGTTCTTGCTATTACCTCATCTTGGACAAAGGGATCCAACTCGATAAAGTATGCACTGTAACCTGCAACTCTTACAATCAAATCTCTATGTTTCATTGGATTGACCTTTGCATCCTCAAGTGTCTCTTTTGAAACCACATTAAATTGCAGGTGAAAACCACCCATCTCAAAGTATGCATCAATCATCCCAATGAATTTGTGTCGTCGAGATAATGTATCGAAGAAGTCAGGTGTGAATTTCATGTTGTACAATGTTCCATTATAGCACTTTGAGTGGTCTAATCTTGCTACTGACTTCATCGCCGCTGTTGGTCCATTGACATCTCTATTCTGGGTGGGTGAAACACCATCAGAGAGCATGTATCCAGCTTTTCTTCCATCCGGCGTTGCTCCGATCATCTCGCCTTGAGGAATATACATCGAAACTGAGAACAAAGCTCCGTGATAAGGACCATTACGAGTTGTCTTTCTACTCTGGACTGATTCACAGAAAATACGACCTGTGTTTCTGGCTAGGTTGTCCACTCTTTCTATGTCATTTCCATATTTACCTGGGTCATTTTCAAGCTTGACCCTGAGTTCCTCATGTCCCTCCCAATCCTCTGCCAGAATCTTGAGTAACTCTTCCATTGAGATCTTTCTGTCCTCAAAAACGTACTTTCTAACGACTTCTAAGGAGTCTGCAACAATAGCAATTCCAACACCCATAATCCCGCCTGAGTTATAGACTGCTCCACCCTCCTGTACTGTCTTACCAGACTCATTACATCCTTGAATGAGAGATGAGATGAACGGGGTTGGTGCATTCTCTGCGAGTACTTTTGCAGCTACTCTATCTGCACTTGTCAATAACTCAATCGTATAGTCAATCTGCTCTTCAAATGCCAACCATAGTTCATTAAATGATTTGAAGGCTCGAGGGTCACCAGTTTCTCTTCCAACCAGTTTTCCAGTCTGTGGATCTTTTCCATTGTTCAGGGTGATTTCAAGTATCTTGGGTAAGTTGACATATCCAATGTTTTGTCTGGGGTCTGACTTTCCACCAATTATGGGTTCGACACAACCAAGAATAGAATAGTCGTAGGCTTCAGATGATTCGGTCCCTTTCTCAATCATCATTGGAATTATTGCATCATCGTTGAAAAGACCTGGCATACCAAGACCCCTTGATACTAGATCAACTACCTGAAGTTTGACGTCCTCAGGCATATTCTTGTGCCATCGGTATGAAACACTGGGTTGAGTAACACGAATATCTCCAGTTGCTTGTAGAATCAATAATGTAAGGTCGTTTGTAGCATCAGTCCCATCGGCATTTTGACCGCCAATTGTGAGATTCTGGAACATTGGATGACCTGCAAATGCTATGCTATAATACTCATCTCTTATCTTGATTAATGAGGTCATTTTGATCCAGAGCAGTTCAAGAAGTTCAAGGGCGGTTTCTTCATCTATCCGGCGGTTCTTGATATCTGCGCTGTAGAACGGATACATGTATTGGTCAAACCTGCCTGTAGATATAGAATGGCCATTGGACTCAGTCTGTATCATCAGGTGTATGAACCAGAAGGACTGAAGTGCTTCGTGGAATGATTCTACGGGCTCTGCTGGAACCTTCTTGCAAATTCTAGCAATCTCGAGTAGTTCTCCCTTACGTTGCTCGTCAGTTTCTGTCTTTGCCAGCTTTAATGCAAGTTGCGAGAAACGTTCGGCGAATCTCAGAACCGCAGTTATCTCAGTTCGGATAGCTTTGTTGTAATCTCCCTCTTTGTCCTCTATCTCATCCAATATCCTCTGAAAACCTTTCCTCAAGACACTGGGATAATCAACAATAACATGTCCGATTCCTGTTCCCGGAGCCCCTATCGTGAACAGACCTGCTTTAGAAGCAGCAACCGCTTCCTCAGGCATCACTTTTCCAGCAATCTCTGCGGTACTCTTATCTTCCCAGAACTTGAATACCTTCCTTAGGTTTTGCTTATCTTTATAGCTGATGTGGAATCTTTCGGTTCTCCTCTTGTCAAATCTATCCAGCTCGTCCTCAATCCATTTCCAACTGTACTCCGGAAAGACTTGGCAAGACCGAGGAGTTGGCCCCATATTACCAACGATCAGCTCCTCTGGTTCTATTCGGATGGTCATATTATCTAGAACATGAGCAAATGCGTCAGCAAGGCGCAGTATTATCGGTTCAGAGGTGTGTTTACTCATATAATCTGTAAAGAGGACGGCTCTTTCCGATGAGATTGTAGGCTCAGAATCAAGCATTCTTTGCTTGAGTTTTTTACTCCGGAATGTCATCTCCAAACCTACTGTTTTTTCTATTCATTACTTTTCGCATCTGACAAACTATTGTAACAATTTTGGTAAATAGCTGTCCAATCTGCTTAAAGCTTCATTGATTCTTTCTGTTGAAA
>JBHLPA010000038.1:0-11956 GCA_048939935.1 Promethearchaeota archaeon
CCAGATTTTCTCACTCTAGAAAATCTGGGGAAGTGCCATTCCATCCATTGGGATGGGATGCTGACTGCAATGACATAAGCAGTTCACAGCAGCAACGGGCTTCCTATATCGACACTTCCCCGGATTTTCTCACTCTAGAAAATGAGGGTCGTGAATACACATATGTGGGAGATCTTAGCTACTACAGACATTACTCCGGCACCTATGTAACTTGGTTCCAACAAATCAACTCGATACCTGCATCAGAAGACTTTCTGTTTAGCTTTGATCTTCTTTATGATAGAGGCCCTCTAGGGACACATTTCCAAGGCGACTTCTCTCTTAGGGTTGTTCTTACTAATGGTTTCACTACTTGGCCGATATGGGAAATTGATCCAACGACTCTTAGCGAGAGAGATGTCTGGTACAGCTTTGATGAAATTCCAGTTAACCTTGCTAGTCTACCACCATCTTTGGAACTCCAAATCACCCTTAATATTAGGTACACGATGAATATCGATTGGGATGATTCCAATTGTCAAGATGATCCAAGTAATGCGAAGTTCCTAACACTGTCTTTTGATAACGTTTCACTGATAGCAGCTGACCCCCCTGAGTTCAGTCAAGTCGCCTTGAATGTTCTCACTCCCCCCATTGGTATCACAACAATCACTGGGGCGTCCGGTACTGGTCAGGCTTTAGTAAATCATAGCTCTTGGGAGTCAGACACAGTCCCAGTTACTTTCTCATCCAATACCCCTGTTTCCTTTGAATTCGATGTAAGATTCAGCCGTGTGCTCCGACTTCAAAACTCGTGTTATAGTACTGAGCCCACAGACTACGGTGTATCTTATAGCGTCCGTTACGGTGAAACACCATCATTAACACTATTCACCCATGTGGACTATCATGGCAACTACGAAAACTTTGCAATCGAAATCAGTCATCCAAAAGACTGGAGTAATGCTACAATCTATGATCCCTTTACTAGTGACTTCACAGGACAGTGCATTATCAGTGAAGGTCATATCAAGATTGATGGGGATATATTGGACCATCTTGGATGGTGGAAAATCACTCTCGAATCACCAAACTATGCAAGGAATATACAGTCTCAGCTTTTCAATACAACATCTTATCAATGGACTGATGAAACAATATTTGGAAGCGGGGATGCAGTGCGTGTGTCAACATCACTTGGCACATCTGTTTCGACGCCAACTGTCATAACTGGTTTCGATATTACATGGTATCTTCCAAATGGCTCAATTTGGTTTGATGAACTATTGAGTGGAGGGAGCTTGGGAGTTATTAATAGCAGTGGCTTAGTACTGGGCTCAGATAATGCATCAGTAGGCAATTGGCTCGTTTCAATTGCTTGGAATAATGGCTCAGAGGTTGCCTATGGTCAGACCAATTTTGAGCTTCATCACGTCACATCTTTATCTTCCGTCTTTCCAAGCATCGAGGCTCCGGTCAATATGAGCGCTACTTGTGCTGTAAGTTTCATCGATTTAGACAACGGAGATATACTGCTAGATGAGCTCACTACGGTAGTAGGAAATTGGTCTGGGTCTGCTATTCACTTTTATCAAAACTTGGCAAAGGACTGGTGGGAAGCTGATTTCAATACCTCAATAACCGGTTCAGGCGTCTTTCACGTTTTGGTAAATGCATCCAACCCATTCTACGATAATGCCAGCTGTTGGTTGGAGATTCATGTTGTTTCTGAAACCGCCATCAGTTCTTTGGATGGAGGTTTTGTCAGTGTCGGTCTTGGAAGTACATCCATGGCCAGTTTCAGATACATGTACCTTGATGGAGTTGGAATAGATGGTGCAACTTTAGAGGTTCAGTCTTGGCATGGTCCCTCCGGCGGTATACTCACTTGGGGTGCATCAATGCCAATCCCTGGTGAACCAGGGAACTACTCAATTGATTTCATCGGCTCTCTTAGTGGAACATATGACATCATTGTGACAGGTTCAAAGGCAAATCATAAGACCGCTTTAACCCACCTCTCTATCTCGATTGGCGCAATTGAAACAAGTCTTTCGTTATTAAACGGGACCTCAGCAGTCATAGACCCCGACACAAACTTCACACTGATGGTTCAATACCTCAATAGCACAGGAGGGGCACTTGCAGGTGCTGATGTGGAGATCGATGTAGTTCCTAGCATGGGTCTTTATCATTCATCATCATGGAACTATCTCGATAATGGAATCTACTCAATTGTCCTGGATCCTGAAGCGCACGGGACATTCTCACTCACAATCTCAGCAAGCCTTGCAAATCACACAGAGCAGTTCAAGACCTTCACACTGACCGTGACACCGCTGGCTAGTCTGTTGATTATTGACTCCTCAAATGGATTGGTAGCTGCTGACCGAAACTACACTGTGTATCTCTTCTTCTCAGATGAGAGCTTGTCTGGATTAGAAAATGCAGTAGTTACTGTGTTCTCTGTTTCTCCCTCTTTGGGTATTTCTTATACGTTGGCGACTGACCTAGGCGGTGGCAATTACTCTATCACCCTCGTACCTCTTAACATGGGGAGATACAATATCTTGTTTCGAGCGGCCTTGCCGAAGTATCAGAATGGAACAGTGGCGTTCACACTGGATGTAACTGAGGTTCCAACCAAATTTGAAACATCAGATGGGTCTACTTCAGTAAATATCTATTACAAGGACAGCATCCAGATACAGTTGTTCTATACGAGGACTGATTTGAATTGGAATATCACAAGTGCCATCATAGATGTTACACAGGTTATAGGTCTAAATTACTCTGTCAGTGAGAACATGGGTGTCTATACACTGACATTAGCATCAGATGTTCTCGGCGGATGGTTACTGCAGATAACAGCTTCTAAACCGAGTTATACTAACTATACAATTTTGCTTTGGTTTGAAGTTTTGGAGAAACCCGCCACAGTCGTGGGGCTTGGCCCCTCTGATATTCAATACTACCAGACTCCGCATTCATTCACACTCTGGTTTAATGAGAGTGATGTTGTTGGCCTCGAAAGTGCAAATGTCAGTATTAATGTTAAGCCCTTTCCGATATCCTGTGTTGACATAGGGAATGGATACTACAATTTCTCATTTGTCGCAGGTGATCCTGGTTTATATTCAATCTCACTGATGTTCTCTAAATATGGCTATGAATCAGTTGATTGTACATTTAGCTTCGAAGTCCGAACGATAGAAACAGAAATATGCTGTGTGGGAATGCCCAATGTCTTTTATGTGAGCCGCGAATATCACCTTGCATTGTTCTTTGGGTCAAGCATGTATGGTGGTATTGAAGATGCAGATTTTACATACTCTGCAGGAATTCACTCATTCATTACTGAAGAGGGAGTCGGTAGCGGTTGGTACAACTTTTCACTGACACCACCAGAAGGTGAATACGAGGCTACATTTTATCTTGAAAAATCAGGATATGAACGTCAAGAGTATAGTTTTCATATGGGTGTAAGAACAATTCCCATCACTATTTCACCCAATTTCACATTGAATGAAACCTATATGCCTTCAGAATTCAGTTCCTTGAATATTGCACTGAGATTCATAGCAAATGATACGGGAGAAATCATCTCTGATGCTACAGTAACATATTCCATCACTAATTATATCACAAATAAAGTGTTTTCGAGTGGTGAGATTGAGGCTGTTGATGGGCTATACCAAGCATCTATCCTTATGCCGTCCACAGGATTGTATTATCTTAACATCTCTGTTGAAAGGGAACACTATGATGGCCTCTGGGTTGCCGCTGTCCTAGATGTCCGCGTGGACATGAACGCACAATTGATGAACTATCTCTTCAAAGGCTTATCTTATCTAGGTCCATTAACAGGTCTGATTGGAGCAACATATCTTGGACGACGAGCTTACAAAAAACGAGCATCCCAGAAACATCTGAAGCTTTCTGAACTTGAAGGAAGATTCGATGATGCACGAAATGTGATTGGGTTGATAGTGCTGCATCGAAACTCTGGCTTGCCAGTATATTCCAAGATGATAAAGGAAGGATTCGAGCAATCTTTGGTGGGTGGTTTCATAGCTGCCATTACCAACTTCAAGGCGGAATTCCAAGAGGAGCGCTTTTGGACTGCAACTCCTATATCGGATATCATAACTACTGTACAGACAAAGACTCTCATCTGTGCACTTCTAACCACAAACACACCATCACCGGCACAAATACATAGTTTAGAGTCTCTGGCTCGGATGTTTGGTGCATTATTTGATGAGGAAGAAGAAACAATACTCCGTGTTTCTCAAAATCGGAAGGCTGCTGAAACTTTTGCATTAACTTTCGAACAGCTATTCCTAGAGTTCATGGACGGCAAGCTCTTGACAAGATATACCAATCTAGACTCAGAAAAGATGGAAAAACAATATCGCCCTCTCAAAAAGATGGTTTCAGAGATTGATGAGAAGGATGGCTTTACACCATTGGAGTTGGTCAGGACCTTACTGTCATCTGGAATCGATGAAGCTAAAGCATACAAGCTTGTCATAGACGCTATAGAGAATGATCTTTTCCTAGGATCAGTAGCAGATGAAAGAAAAGAGAAAGAACTCTCGGAAAGCTCATCACATTTTCCTGAAATAGATGAATCAGGTGAGGATAGTCCAGTTTCTTCAGGTCATGAAGAAGATAATTGAAAATGATCTGCTCGCAATGGCTCTTCGTAGGACGCCCTTTGAAACAACTTTGATTTACTATGTTGAATAAGAAGTAAGAAGTAGTGGTGCGCTCGTCAGGATTCGAACCCGGTTTGCTACACTTGATTCAGGAAAGAATTGCGCCATTTGAGTTGTCATCTTTCTTTGGCTCTTTAGTAGCATAGTATAATGCACCCAAACCGAAGGGTATTGCCACTAATAGAGAGTTCATTCCAGTTGAATCGTCATAACCCAGCCAGTGGTTGAATATACTCACGCTCATCCATACATCTCCGTAATTTGACTGCAGCATGACATCAATCGACCGATATGGTGGGTCTATCTCAATCGTGGTGACAACACTTGTCACATTTCTTGCCTCATAAAATGCTGAGTAATTTTCTCCTTGGTACCATGCACCCCATTCAGTAGGCTTCAATATTGTAATGTCAAGAGACCCATTGGTACACTGTAGGAAGATGTCTATAGTCTGGTTGTAAGATCTCCACGGAAAATAGGCATGAAAGGGTGCTATCAGACCGCCCAGGATTCCGAAATCTGAGCCTGTTAAAACCAGTCCTTCCTCTTGGTGGGGAATCGTGAATGATAGCATGGCGCCCACGAGAAATCCAATACACATGAAAGCCAAAAACGCCGAAACCCAGTTTCCCCTCATAGACATCATTATTGATAGGACTAGGAAACTTTTGAAGCCTTTTGTTTTCTGATGGCTTGCCGATTGCTGGCTCCTTGCTTAGCTGAAGAAGCGATTCTTTAGTACTTTTAGAGAAGTATCAATTAGATACCTCTGCAATGTAATTGAGCTTGTGATGCAAGAAGAAATGGTGCGCTCGCCGGGATTGGAAATAGTATAATTTCCCAGTAGCACTTCACTCAATCCAATCATCAATTGCTACCTTGACTGAACGACGCATTTCAGCAGTAAAGTTTGCGCCTGTCTTTCGTATATATTGAAGCTGACCAATGTTTTGAGCATCCTTGAAGAGATCCTTTCTGTCTTTGAAACGTCCAACATACTCTGCTTCGAATTTCTTGATGTCTACGTGTTTGTACCTATTTTTGAAGTACACAAACTCCTCAGAGAACCTTGGTGTTTGCACACGTTCATTCCTCTCACTTCGAAGAGGATAACCGAAACACAGTAGGGCTATTGGGAATACCCATTTGGGAAGATCAAACATCTCTCTGTGAGTTTCGATGTTTTCCATGATGTCACCAATATAACATGAGCCTATACCCAACGATTCTGCAGCAATCACAGCATTCTGCGCGGCTACCAGGGCGTCGCAGGACGCAAGCATCAAGTCCGCCTCCTTCGGAGTGTAATACTCAAGACCACGTTCTTGACACATGTCTAGCACTCCTGAGTATTCATAGAGGTCATACCATCTCTGCAAGTCTGCAAGGAACAATAACACTAGAGGTGCTTTCGCAATGAAAGGCTGATTGTCACAGGTTGAGACCAGTTTCTCTTTCATGTTCTGGTCTGCCACCTCAATGATGGAATAATGCATCATGTTACCAGCAGTTGGTGCGCGAAAAGCACTATGAAGAATCCACTTCTTGTGTTCCGGTGAAATCTCCTTTGAGTCGTATCCCCTTAATGACCGTCGATTATCAATAACTTTCAGAGTTTCATTCATACGATGGTATTTGTATGACCCCTATTTATGACAATTCATCAGAACAGAAGAAATGGTGTACTGACCGGAAGCAGAATCCTGAATGTAATAAACCGAAATCATACCTTAGATGCAGAATCTGACAGGTAGCAGATAATCAGTCCGGAGGTCCGAGGGTTTTGAATACACTCTCTTCTGTATCCGCACGCAAAGTAGTGAAGGCTATGAGGATGCCCTCTTCTTGGATCATCTCCAGGCCGAATCCGATGAAAGCGAGACACTTCAGATATTCAAAGATGGCAATCACACTATCAATGTATTCCTTTATTGATGCTGCATCGAAAGTCACTGACAAGAAGGGCAGAGAAACCTCAATATCAACATCGACTTCCTCTGTACTGTCCTCATATCTTGTCAGAATGATGCGTACTGTGTCGGTTTCAAGAAGAATCTCTGAAACCTGATGCATCCGATTGGGAGTGATGACGGAAAGGTCGGCCGAAACAAATCGCCGGAACCTCTCCATCATCTCAGTGGAATTCATCTTGTGATTTCTCCAGACTACAATTCAGTTCTGTCAAACACAAAGAGTGCAATGGCTGTGAACGCAATGATCTGAACTACCGCAGATAGGAATATCACTTCAAGACCTGCAACAGATGTCCCTGTTATGAAACCTATCCCTATTACAGGAAGGGAGTATGGGATTATGAATAGTATCAAGGGGAAGTATCTCGCAATCAATTGCGCACCAAAGCCAATAACGACAGCTACTGCAAGTACCTTGCCTCTACTCGTGGTGAAGGTGCCTAGCATTATTGTCAGGCATGCAAAATAAACCACGACAATACTTGTAAGCCCAAGGTTCATGACAAATCCAAGTAAGTTCAAAGTGTAGCCAAATGCACTAAAGACGCCATACGATATCGCACCATTGATGACCACAGAAACAACGACGATTGATAGAATGCTGGCAGTTAACTTCGAGAGAAGATAAGCCTTCTTTGATACAGGTTTTGATAAAATCCATGCCGTAGTGCCGGATACCTTGTCATCGATGACTGCGCCCTGCAACAGAATCGGGACGAAGATAACAATGAGAAGGGTCAAAATGCCATAAGATGTCGCCAATGAAAGAACATACATTGCTTCCACCCCCTCAATTATATCCGCGGGTAAAGCAAGAATGAGAGCGATCATCCCATTTGTAAAGAGAGTCCAGACCAATAGCTGCTGTATCCAATACATCCTGCTGCGTTCATGATAAATCTCGCGCTTTAGCAGATTCCTCATCCCTGCGTACCAGGGTTCTGTATTGGTTCGTGGTATCATTTCAGTTGTCATTTTTTCCATCCTCCACTAGTCTAAGGAAAATCTCTTCCAACTCATACTTCTTCATTCCAAATTCACAGATAGAGAGAGAACGGTCTCTGAGAATGAGCCTCAGGAGTTCCTCCTCTGCAATGGCTTCCTCCTTTACCGAAACTAGCCACTTTGTCTTTCCATTCCGTTCCATAGTCTGTACTGAGCTCACCCACGGCTGCGTGGCGATGAGATCTCTAGCTCTATGTGGGTTTCCCCTGATGGTTATCATATAGACAGTGCCCTCTGATCCTGCAAGAAGCTCGCTTAGAGGTGCAT
This sequence comes from Promethearchaeota archaeon, assembly GCA_048939935.1. Classification (GTDB taxonomy): domain Archaea; phylum Asgardarchaeota; class Thorarchaeia; order Thorarchaeales; family Thorarchaeaceae; genus SMTZ1-45. The sequence continues at coordinate 7,946 of JBHLPA010000038.1, forward strand.
TTGCTACTAGACTTCCCCTGCTCATGATTGCCACACGGTCGCTGACTCTCTGTGCATCGTCAAGAATATGCGTAGAGTAGAAGATAGTTGCTCTGCTTCTGAGAGACTGCATCAGATCAAGGACATCCGCTCTGCCCTGAGGATCTAGTCCAGCTGCTGGCTCATCAAGTATGAGTAGTTCTGGATCATTTATGAGGGCTTGGGCTATCCCAAGACGCTGTCTCTCTCCACCCGAAAAGCCCTTTGTCTGTCGGTCAGCATTTCGATTAAGCTCGACAAGATGTAATAGACTGCTAATTTTATCCTCTAACTCATTGTCGCATTGCTCATAGAAAAACCTGGCTGCAAATCTGAGAATCTGGCGAGGAGTCATGTGTTGAGAGTATTGTTGATCCTGTGCCATGTAACCCACTCGGGAACGAATTCTTTTGTTCTCCGTTGTGAGATCATGACCAAGGATGGTTCCGCCACCCGATGTGGATCGAGCCAACCCCAAAAACAGCTTGATTGTGGTTGTCTTCCCAGCACCGTTTGGACCCAGGAATGCGAAGATTGAGTTCTTCGGCACCTGTAGATTAAGCCCTTTCACCGCATAGAAGTTTCCAAAGGACTTACTGAGCCCGTGAACCTCGAGTGCAGTGTGGCTTTCACTTTCCTTCAATTTTTCTTGTGATTCTATCATTCTGATTCACAAGCATACCATCCACAAAACAGGATATCTAGCTGCGTTAGGTATGAAATTGATAAAACTGATAGAAAAGGCTCAAAGAGCGTCTTTTTGTAAAGATAGTACTTTACAAAGTGATTGGATTACGGCCTTTTCACCCCTAATGCTTCAATGGCTTCTTCAAGACAAAGTCTCCTGAGGCCCTTGTAATTATATGGTGGTCTATAGATGAAGGCTTCTGCATAGATAACTGAAGGAATGGACCTAATCTTCGTTGTTATGGAGTCCATACGATTCAAATTGTCAACAACTGCTATACCAATCAAAAAAGAATCGGCTGCCGAAGGGGTAAGAGTCCAGAATTCATCCGGATGGTCCTTTACAAGTAATTCTACGATTTCATCCTTATCTGCCTGTTTAGGATTCCATCTCAGCTTTAGGAGAAAGGTCAATCGATTACCAACATTAGGACGAAAACGTAGTGAGAATCGAATAGCCTCACTCTCTTTCAGCTCCCGTAGTGTTCGTCGAACAATTCGCACAGTCAGGCCAGACCTTTGAGCGATATCACTAATCTCCATTCTCGCATCTGTGAGCAGCTCTTTCAACACACGTAGTTGGAGATTTGATAATTCTGTCTTTTGTCCAATGGGGCCTATGAGTGTGTGCATTTCTGTGGAACTCACATGAGGATTACTTTTGATTGCCATTGATATTTTCGCCAACTCATGAGAATTACGATATTCGAGAAAGATAAGATAGTCCCCCCCATAGAAAGGAACAATCTGCGCGATTCCTCGTGTCTTAGCAATCTCTTGGACGAACTGCTCTTGATCTTCCTTGTTGTCCGTGGTCAACCAGACTAGCATAATCTCTGAATTTATCATCGCAGGTGTGAACTCAACAATAAAATCTGTGATGATACCAGCTTCCACTAACTCGTCAACTCTACTTTTAATTGTGGTAACAGACAAACCTAAAGACTTTGCAATCTCACGATATGAAGTTCTACAATCTCCAGATAGAATAGTCAGAATCTTTTTGTCAGTGAGATCTAATTGAGGCATTTGATAAGAAGAACAAGAACTTCCTCAAGAAATTATTGATTGAATCAGAGAAGATTCTCAGAACACGGGTTCCTAATGATTTACCCATCGTAGAGAATCCGAAGATAATGGGAGTAAAAAAGGAGAAGAGGGCAGAATGCCCTCTTGAACTACATTGATACCATTCTATCACGGTTGAACCTGCTGATTGCAAGAGCCCAGGTGATGATTGCCAACACAGATGCGATAAGCAGTGTGATTGTGTTAGACGACCATACAAGGTTCATATCTACACTTCCTAAGTCCGTCATTGACATCATGGGCAGTAGCATAGGAATTAGGAAGAGAATGACGATTGCTCCAGAGGACTGATATGCCTCATAGACTCGCTTGACTTTACCGCTGATGAGAATCATCACTGATACTATTGCTACAATAAGAATGGGGCCTGCTACGAGAAGTAGATACAGACTAGCTATTCCTGGAAAGAGGACCAGATCAGCTCCCACCGAGATGAATATTATACCCGTGGCAATCTCTATTACGAGTACTGAACCAAGTAGTAGAGTTAAGCTGGGAATGAATGAGCTCAATATTTTGCCAATCAGAAGTTCGCGGTCTGTCAGGGGTGTGCATAGGAGAGGCTCAAGAGTATTCTGTTCTCTTTCACCTACTAAGGCATTAGCAGAGATCATAGTCGCTGGAATTATAGTCATAATTCCTATCATGGGTGAGAAAAGCGAATCGAGCATTGGTATGGCAGTCACTAAAGTCGCAGGCGCTGCGAATGCCATCAGCAAGACAATTCCAACAGCCATTATAGGTGCCATTGCAGACGTAAAGACAAGACTATACTTGACCATTTTCACTTTCATTGCCATTCGTAGATCGGCTCTCGCAACGAGCATCGATTTCCCTAAGACCACTATGCGACACCTCCTATGACATCAATGTACAAGTCTTCTAGTGTCGCTTCTTCTTCAGCAAACTCGATGATTCTAACTCCTTGTGACAGTAGCGATTGCATCAGGGTTGAGTTATTGCCTATCGGATCCTCAATAGTGACTTGAATCGAGTCGACTTCTTTCTCAGCAGATGTCACAAATTCCAAAGACTTAGCAATAGATAGAGCTTTTTCCAAATCATTGCAGACACGAATCGTGAAATTCTGGCTAGCCTGCAGTTTTGAGCGAAGCTCTTCGGTCTTTCCACTGAGCAAGATTCGACCCTTATCGATGATTGCAATCCTATCACAGATTCTCTGAACCTCTGCCAGATTGTGTGAATTGATGAAGAAAGTCTGTTTATATTTCTCAGCAAGACTGAGGATGAGTTCTCGAACTTTCTTTGAAGCAACGGGATCTAATGCAGATGTTGGCTCATCCAGCAAGAGTACTTTTGGCCGGTGAAGCAAAGCACGACATAAAGCAAGGCGCTGCCGATTACCCGTGCTCAACTCTCCAGCAGGATCATCCTTTCGTTCCCAGAGTCCCATGAAGTTCAGAAGCTCCTCTATCCTCTCTGGTATCTCTGCTTCAGGAATTCCATAGAGTTTCCCGAAGTACTCCAGATTCTCATAGGTGGACATTGTAGGGTAGAGCGTATGATTACTCTCTTCTGGCATTACGCCAGTGATCTCTCGAACACTTACTGGTGATTCGACGATATCAAAGCCACCAACAGATGCTGTGCCTTCACTTGGTGTGAGAAGCGTACAGAGGAGTCGAATTGTTGTGGACTTACCTGCTCCATTTGGTCCTAATAGCCCGTAGATGGAACCTTCAGGGATATCCAGATTAATATGATCGACGGCGGTTAAACCATCAAATCTCTTTGTTAGATTTTCAATTATTACTTCATCCAATTTTTAACCTCCTAAACCAAAATTCATTTTTTTGGATTGTGAAACCATGAACAAGAACGATTTCAACGCCCGTTGTGGGCTCAGGAATGTGAAGACAGAGTTCATTGGCAACTGTAGTTTACTAACTACATGAATCCCAATCGCAGTGTGGTCTTCATGTCCCTTCGTCTTTTCTCGTGATTCTGTCATGGTGATTCACGAGTGTAACATATACAAAACAGGATATCTAGTTGTGTCAGGAATGAGGGTGATGAAACTGATAGAAGAGGCTCAAAGAGCGTCATTTTGTAAGGAAGACGCCTTACAAAGTAGTTGGATTGGACCTATCTGGATTCATTCAACCAGAACAGCATTAATGCTATTTTCGATGATGAAAAAGAATGGTGCGCTCGCCGGGATTCGAACCCGGGCCGGATCCGTTCTACGGCTCCGAG
>JBHLPA010000039.1:0-11951 GCA_048939935.1 Promethearchaeota archaeon
TCCCTTGCTGTGTACAATGAGTCTCACTCTACCAGTTTGATAATCAACATGAAAAGCGATTATTGGAAGACCTTGTAAATCTGGATGAAGACAGATATTGTCGATTGTTTCTCGAATGATCTCCAACGATTCCTCTTTCTCAAATGTAACAATCACACCTTTCTGATCAGGGAAGTCATGATTATATGACGCGGGGCCTTGAAAAAGAAAAGGAGACAATTTTGGTGGGGGCAAGGCGTGTCCTGGGATGCGGGTTGCCCGAAACGCATCACCCATGTTCATGTTGAATACCTGCAAATCTTGACTACTATGAGTGATAGGTGAAATCAAGAGATACTTTGGAAACTGCCCTTGAGATGCAAGTTCCATTCTTGCTGCAAATACTGGGTCCTTCTTATGTGCCTCTGCTAATTTTCTTGAATGTTGCACAAGCTCGTTTAGCACCACAAGACTCCTGGGTGTACTTGTATCTTCATAGAAGTTCCCATTTGTGTTGACACAATGATTACCCTATGTGAATATCTGTCCAGAAGAGATTTGGGTTTTTTGACAACATTAATTGCTTGGAGATAGCCCTTTTAACCGAACATCAGGTCACAATTTGTATCGTCTGTGGGTGCTATCTATGCCTTCTTACAAGTTCGGAGTAATATATCATGAGAATGTGAATAATTGGGCGACAAAGAGTCTTATCGATGCAATTCAGACAAAAGGGCATATAGCAGTACCATTCAGACTTCCAGACATCGCTGCTCACCTTCCAAACAAATTCACGCACCTTGATGGTGAAGATGTTTCAGATATGGGTGGAGTCTTGGTTAGAACCGTAGGTTTTGGTACAGGAGACCAGATTACCTTCAGAATTAGTCTTCTAGAACACTTTGAAGACGCGGGAATATATGTGATGAATCCTGCTTATTCATTCAGACGTGCGAAAGACAAGTATGCAACATTGACAACGCTTCACAAGGCGGGAATTAGAGTACCAAGGACATATGTTGGCGAAAACTTGGAAGCTGCGATTGATTTTGTTGACGAGGTTGGAGATGTGGTTATCAAACCACTAATCGGTGCCCGAGGTATGGGGGCAATACGAGCTGGACATCGTGAACTTACTTATCGTGCGATGAAATTCATTCATCAGTTAGGACAAGTACTATACGTACAGGAAGTAATTGAGAAACCAAATCGTGATATTCGAGCCTTTGTAATTGGTGGGAAATTGATTGGCGCAATGTATAGGTATATTCCAGAAGACATTGAAGGTGAGTGGAGAACAAACGTTCATGGAGGAGGTAGAGCTGAGCTCACAAATCTCACTCCAGAGTATGAAGAGTGCGCAATAAAGACAGCAGAGGTTTTGAAGTTGGATTATACCGGGGTGGATATAATTGAGTCCCCTGATGGTCCTTGTGTCATTGAAGCGAACGCAGCTCCATCGTGGAGTGCACTATCGAGAGTCACCGGATTGGATATAGCTTCGATGATTGTTGACAGACTAGTTGAGCAATCAAGGAGCTGATCTAGCTTTCAAGATAGCTTCAACTTCATCCTGACTTAAAATTGTGAAGAGTTTCTCCTTGGTGTCAATCTTACCAATCTCAAGAGTTTTAGATTTCTCCTCAGGCTCAACATCTGCTTTGTCAGTTGCTTTCAAAAGACCCTCAATCGCCAAATCAAGAGCTGCATCAAGGTCTATCGTTGGTTTGTACTTTTCAGCAAAGAAATCACGAACTACGTCAGCCTCTTTGCCGATTGCGGCGGCTTTCCATCCCCAGAAAGAGCCGGATGGATCAGTTGTAAATAATTGTGGTCCATGGTCATCTACACCGGCGACAAGGAGTGAAACTCCATATGGTCGTACACCTCCATATTGTGTGTGCATCTGTTTTGTATCGCAGATATTCACAACCAGAGATGAGATTGAAATTGGTTCGTCATAGCTTAGTCTGTTAATCTGAGCCTGAACCCGAGCCTGGTCGATTAGTTTTCGAGCGTCAGCATGCAGACCTGCAATTGCTGTTCCCACGTGGTCATCGATTAATAGAATCTTCTTCAATGAGTCGAGATCAGCCATAGGATGAGGCGAACGCTTCTCGCCAACTAGAACAACTCCATCTTTGGATTTGACTCCTACTGCAAGTGGTCCATGACGAACCGCTTCCGTAGCATACTCAACTTGATACAATCTACCTTCAGGACTGAAAACTGTAATCGCTCTGTCATAACCCATTGACTGTGTGGGAAACATGTTTTGAACAACACTCCAGCAATATGTGACCTAGCATCTGGCGTGGTCAAATCAACCTCATTCCTAGGGCGTTTAAAAGGTTGTCTGTGTGTTCGCCAATTGCTAACCTTAGCGCCACTCCAGTCTAAGAGTGACATCCTCAGGAATTTGATCCATAATTGAGTTAAGCTCATCTTCCGAAGGTTCTACAAAACCAGCTACATCATCATCTCTAGTCCCTGCAGATTTCTTAAAGTTCTGGACAACATATTCTCCTCTATATCCTAAGTCTGAAAGGAGATTAGCGATGGTGAGGATATCGGCGGGCTTAGTGAGATGACCAACATAAGTTGTTCGTGGCCAGAGAGCAGCATCCGAATTTTGGATAAGCCTAAGACTTTTTTCAATCCGAGGCCAAGGATTGCTTGACACACGAGTGACTTCACAATATAAATCGGGGATAGTTTTGATATCAAACCACACTGAATTCAGACAGGGTAGTGACTTTTCCAGGATATCAGGGACGGTACCCTGCGTGTTTAGATTGATATGTTTATCCTCCTCAGAACTCAGTGCTGCAAGTAGATCAGGAAGTTCCTTCTGAATTGTCGGTTCGCCGCCAGTGATGCAATATCCGTCAGTTAGGTTGCCTCTCATCTTTTCCACAATAGTTTCTACAGGCAAGTCCTCACCTGAGGCGAGAGGGATGATTTCTGCATTTTGACAGTAAGGACAATCTAGGTTGCAACCTGCAGTGAAAAGAACAGTAACTGGTATCCTTGGAACATCAACAAGACTGATGTCAATTATAGATGCAATACGCATATCAATTCAAGTCCAAGACTCAATCGGACATCCGGGGTTAAAACTTCGACCCATACAACGAATATTCGAAGAGTATTACTAGACTTCTTGAAGCTTTTTTCTAGAATCTTCTTAAGACAAAAATCCCTCATCAGAATTGACGGGGACCGTGCATATGACTGTGGAGAACAGATGTATCTCTCGAAACGATATTTTGGAAAGCACACTATTTCATATTCAGATTAAGCAGTGCCAGTATATTGACAACTTCCCTGAAGCTGTCACAAAAGTAATTGACAATGCTGTCGGTAAGAAGAAGATAAAGAAGTATAGTGAGATTAAAAACAAACTATATCGAATAAAGACCAGTTTCTTCAAAATCAATGAAGGCAAAGTTAAGAAGAAGGACTTCTTCGAAGGGCTTTACGAACGTCTAGAGAATCGAATCAGATAGAGTCTAACTTTCTAATTTCCGTTTGCGAGGTTTCGCCTTCTTCAAGGTGACTGCAAACTTTGATCCCATAGATGGTTTTCCAACTATTCTATCGTGTACCTCAATAGTACCACCATATTTTCGAATCATTTGAGATACCAGTTTAAGTCCAACACCGCCTCCATGCTTTCTTTCAGTGAATAGAGTTTTCTTTCTTGTATCGCTGAAACCCGGACCGTCATCAGCAATAATTAGAGTGCAAGAATCTTCTTTTATTTCGCAGGAAATCCAAACTTGTTTCTCATCCTTTGGATTGTGACGCGCAGCATTTTCAAGCAGATTCCACAACATTTCTCCTAGCAAAACATCAGCTTCCACAAAGAAACTCTTTTTCAAACCCTTAACCTGCACCTTCGCACCATAGACTCGCTCTAGAACCTTAATTTTTTCCTTCAATACAGGTATTGCATCTATTTTTGATATTGGAATGTAACGAATTTGAGCTGCACGTTTAACCTTTGTAATGAGCCTGTTGCAGCGTTCAACAGCATCTAAGATATCTTTTCTAGCATCAATAATATAGCTGGGGGGGACTTCTTCTTCAAGAAGACCTGTACTGGTCATGATGACTTGCAATTGATTTGCGATATCATGACTCAATAAGTCTAGGTAGAATTGGACAGTTTCCTCAGCTTCTTTCTGTTTTGATATTTCAGTGATTACCGCATAGGTTCCCACAAACTCTCCATCTGAATCATGATAGGGCGTTGCAGAGATAATACTGGGAACTTCTTCACCATTCTTACTAATCCATGTAAGCTCATAGCTTGCAGAAAGCCCCTTTTTCCTTTCATCTCTCTTTGTCTTGAACCCGTTTTCATCCATTTCCTCAGTAAGGTCTGTCCATGTTTTCCCTACGATTTCTTCAGGTTCATAACCAAGCATATTACAAAATGCTCTATTTACGTACGTCAAATTGCCATTCTCATCATCAATAGCTAGACCTTCATTCATGTTTTCAACGAGCATTCTATATCTAGTCTTAGACTCCTCAAGGGCATGCAAATCGGCTTCAATTTGAGTGATATCTAGAATATGAGCAACTGTCTTTGGTGTTCCATCGGTTTCATGAAGAAGTGTGACACGTACTTCAACTGAAAGCTCAGCACCATCCTTACGCTTTATTCGGATTGGATAGACATCCGGAACTTTTTCACCCAATTTTCTGCGTTCATAGTACTCGGCCACCATCTTAGTCATGTCTTCTCGTATGAATTGTCGAAAATCCTGACCGATGAGATCCTTATAGCTACCACCAAAAATCTCACATGTTCGTTCATTCACATATTCCAGTTTGTAATCATCATCAAGTATTACTATCCCTTCATGTGAATCGTCAAGTAGAGAATTTAGAATATTGTCACTCAGTGAAGTGATTGTAGGAGGCTCTTTAACTGAGCTTTTCTTCTGAGCTCGCTTTCCTCCCTTCTTTACCATTACTACACATTCTCCAAATTTCGATTTTTGACCGCCTTATTAAATCAGGTTGTATTATTACTTGCGTGCTCGGACATTATACTAGATTCTTGCATTTTATGCCTTTCTAGGCTTTTTCCTTTTGACCTGAACCTTGTCCAGAAAGTGTTTCCGTTTTTTTGATTGCTATATCCTACGACGTCATCCATCCTCACGATGAGCCAATTTTGTTAAGGTGTGTGTTGCGCAATCCAAAAAATGGCTCGATAAATTCCTCGGATCATGATAAGGGTGAACATACATTAGTATTCACAAACAATAGCAGTTCTCCGAAGTGTTGAAGCATTCTTTACAATGAAACTAATACATACTTCTATAGGAGAAGGGTAAAGAACTATATGCCGCACCCCATCCCAAGAAGGACTGAGTAGGTTGACGAAACACACAGTCATGTTTGAACCATCTGGTCTACGTATCTCAGTGAACGAAGCATCAACATTTTTAGAAGCGATTCGAATGGTTGGACTTCATCTACCATCAGATTGTGGCGGATCCGGGACCTGCGGAAAGTGTGTTCTTCTTCTCAATCCAGTTCCTTCGCCTACAGAAATCGAACAAGAAAAACTCACCTCAGAAGAAATCAAATTAGGAGTGCGATTAGCTTGTCAACAAAAAGTGAAGTCTGACACACGTGCAGTACTTTACGATAAGAGTGGAAAAGTAAAGATACTCACTGAAGGGAGTACCTATGCTGCGGAATGGATTCCCGACCCAGGATTCGAGGGCAAATATGGAATTGCCATTGATTTGGGAACAACTACCATTGTAGCATACCTCCTTGAATTGAATTCTGGTGTTCAATTAAATCAAGGGGCAGTACTTAATCCGCAAATCATCTACGGTGAGGATGTTATTTCTAGGATAACTTATGCAGTGAGAACAGAGAACGGATTAACGGAACTTAGTACGCGAGTCACCTCTGAGATTAGCTCAATGATTGATTCACTTGTAGAATCTTCAGGAGTAGACCCCAACAATATGGTGAAGATGGTGTTTGTAGGTAACACTGCGATGCATCATCTTATACTTGGAGCGGATGTAGAAACTCTAGGCGTTGCACCTCACAAGCCATCAATCCTGGATGAAGTGATAACATCGGGATCAAAACTTAATCTACAGTCTTTTCCAGATGTTGAGGTCTTTCTCCCTCCAAACATAGCTGGTTTTGTTGGAGGTGACACAGTTGGATTCATACTTTCTCAACGTTTAGATATATCCGATAAAATTGTAGTCGGAATTGATGTTGGAACCAACGGTGAAATTGTGCTTTCGGATTGTGGAAATCTATCATGTTGTTCAGCAGCTGCCGGATCTGCCTTTGAGGGAGCTACAATTCGATATGGGATGAGGGGGCAGGAGGGTGCAATAGAGTATATTAAAATCGAAAACCCAGACACATTGCCAGAGATATCGGTAATCGGAAATGTGACACCAAGAGGTATTTGCGGTTCAGCAATTGTTGATTGTGTAGCAGAGTTAAGAAAATCGGGCATTCTTGATAGTAGCGGCAGAATACAAGAGAATTCTTCAATGGTCTTTGATGATTATGATTTTGGGCGTAGTTATCTATTGGTAGAGGAAACAAATGAGTCACGTAAGATTTCCTTCACGCAGAAAGATGTACGACAGGTACAGTTAGCTAAAGCAGCCATAAGTGCAGGAGTCAAGATACTACTACAGGATGCAGGAATCGCGATTGATGATGTGGAATCAGTAGTGCTTGCAGGCGCATTTGGGAGTTATATCAGACCAGAGAGCGCACTTAGGATAGGACTCTTACCTCAAATAAAACGAGAGCAAATCAGTCAAGTTGGTAATGCCGCTGGTGAGGGAGCTAAAGCATTGCTTCTTTCGACAAAAGCTAGAGAAATTGCCAAGGAGTTTGTTTCGAAAATTCACTATGTCGAACTTGCAGCATATTCTGATTTTCAATCCATCTTCCTCGATTCAGTGTCACTCCCATAAATTGTCCCAAAAAATAGCAAGTGCCATATGTATGATGAATGTAGAACACATGATGCTTTTGCACGACTGCTCAAAACCTCTAAAGATTGGATACACAAAGATATGTGAATGTCCACCAAATCATATCAACTGCCTTACAGCAAAAGAGTGGATGCAATCTCAAATTGCTATCTGGGAGTTCTTCTACGAGAAGAGGGATATTCGTGACAAGAATGTGCACCCTGCTGTTTTTCCAATTGCACTTCCTACAAAATGTATTAGCCTTTTCACTCATCGAGGAGAACTTGTCTTAGACCCTTTTGTCGGAAGTGGGACAACATTGGTGGCTGCACAAGATTTGAGTCGAAATGCAGTAGGATTTGATTTGAAGAAAGAATATATCAAATTTGCAAATGAAAGACTATCCAGTAGGGAAGATGAAACATGTCAATTGGCAATTCAAGACGAAGCTCTAAAGATTCCGGAATATCTTGCTGAAGAAACAGTGAGTCTGTGTGTCACATCTCCACCCTATGCCAACCTATTAAATCGGAAACGCAAGAACAAAAGCAAACGCGGAAACCTCAGGGAAGATGAGCATTATCTGAAGGTGCAGCAATACTCCAAGGATCCGAGAGACCTTGGAACGATGAGTGCAGAAAAATACGCTGAAACCCTCGGACAGATATTTAGAGGAATTTTGCCTCTTTTAAAACCCAGAGGACATTGTGTGATTAACATAACTGACTATTGGTGGAAAGGAAAACGTGTACCAATTCACATCAATGTAGTTGATGCACTTCAGAAAGTAGGCTATGAGCTTCGGAATACCATAATCTGGGATAGACGTAATATTGTGAACAGAGTGGGAATCTTTGGTTGGCCCTCGAATTATATCACACTGACAACGACCTTTGAGTATCTTCTTCACTTTTGGAAACCAGCGTTTTGTTAAAACCCAAGAGAGGGAAAGACCAGACCCTTCACCTTTTCGACATTGGCTCTGACGATATCCCAAGTTTCTTCATCATCTTTGAATGGAGGCTCTTGTTTTGGTGGCGCATAATGAAAACCAGATAGTACAGACATCACAACACCAATACCCCATTTGAAAGAGTCATTTGTGTAACCACCTCCAGATAGAACGCCTATGCGGTTCTGACTAAATTTGTGAGCCGCTTTATGGAAATAAGCAGCAACATATCTGATCATATCCGTTGTCAAATTGAGATGGGCTAGACGGTCGCGATAGTGAGCATCAAACCCCGGAAGAAGTATTATGAAATCTGGCCTATAGAATTCGACGAGTGGAGGTACGATTTCGTCAAAGGCATATCTGTATACTCCATCACAGGAATCCATCGGAAAGTGCATGTTAACATTGTATCCTCTACCAGAACCACTTCCAATGTCATCAATAAAACCATCATGGGGAAACATCCATTCAGGATCCTCGTGGAATGATATTTGCATCACTCCAGGGTCATCATAGAAGTATGCCTGAGTACCATTTCCATGGTGTACATCAAAGTCTGCAATCAGAATCCTCTGAAATCCCTGGCTTTTCAATTCATAAGCTGCAGCAGCTACATCATTAAAGATGCAGAACCCCCCACCCCACTCAAATTTCGCATGGTGGAAACCACCAGTTGGTGAAAGGAAATGATCAATCAACCCAGAGGAAACAGCACGAACTCCTGTTACAGTCGCACCTGACGTAATACTTGCATTCTCAAAAATCCCAAGAAAAGCGGGTGTGTCAATAGCAATCTCACCTTCGCCAGTTTCAGACATCTCCCGAACTGCATCCAAATACTCCTGTGCATGAATCATCTTTAACAGATTATTAGACAATGGTTCAGGTTTTATTATCTCCACATTAGGTTGGCTCAAGAAATCATTAGAGGCAAGAAAATCACGCACCATCTGGAACCGACCAACTTTGATAGGATGCTTGTTCCCAAAATCGAATGTTTCCAAACTGGGATCCCACAGAAAACCGACCTTGCAAGTATCTGAGTCACTCATCAATTGGCTCGAATCCTGTGTACACTTATATGGCTATGCAACAAGTGTGCACAAGGTGTAGGAAAGAAGTTGAAGATTCGCTCGGTTGCGGAGGTGGCTACTTCTGCGAATGTATATTCTGTTTACGTTCGCCAGAGAAAGGATGCCAGTACTCAGATTTTCTCTCTTGATTATGGTGACCGTCTTAGAGTCTTTGATGCAAGAGGAACCCTTCGCAGCACCAGAAAGTGGAGCAGTAAAGTTCGTTGCATCGCTGTAGCGGACATTGAGGGAGAGGGCAAGGATGCTCTTGTTGGGGGAGTGGGGAAGAAGGTCTTAGTCGTTGACCATAGAGGAAGTCCTGTCTGGAATATTAGACTTGAGAGCAATGTGGTTGCATGCGATGCCAGGGATGTGGATGGAGATGATGCCGCAGAGGTCATCGTTGCTCTGCAGAACAACCGAATCATTCTCTACAATGACGACAAAGATGCCATTTTCACAAAGACAATGGGAGATCCTATTGCTGATGTCTGGCTTGAAGATATAACAAAGGACACTGAATTGGAAGTTGTAGTGGCGGATAAGAGCGGCCAGATAACAATTCTCACCGCTGCAGGATATCAGCTCAAGGAGCTCCAGTTGGGTTCTCATTTAACTGTCTTTGCAGTACTTTCTTTCAGTGATAGAATTCTATTCATTACTGGAGATCAGTCCTCAACACTCAGAATCTGGGATGTAGATGGAAATGAAGTGGCTCGTCTTGAGGTGGGTAATTCTCCGAGAGCCATTGCTACAGGGATTCCAGATGACATCTCAGATGTTGCATTTCTTGTGGTCAGTACCAAGGACCGAAAACTGAATTTCTGGGAAGTTCAAGAATCAGGGAAAGTAACACGAACAGAAAAAGTGATTCTTCAGCAAATAAGTTCTACAAAAACGGTACTATACAGAAGAGCCATCAAATGTGGTAACTGTGGTGCCCCAACATCACCTGAGGCTTCAACCTGTGCATCATGTGGTGCAACTTTAGAGATGGTTGAGGAGTACTTGGTAGAAGAGTACATACAAGAGAGTATTGACTCAATAACATCAAAACATAACAGAATCAAGCTCAAAGATCTTGATAGAATCCTCCGGCGGACCCTACCACGACCAGCTGCGTATAATCTGCGTCATAGTCTTCAGGCAATGATTCAGAGTGATGTAATCGAGGGACATCTCGATGGTAATACATTCGTCAGAACTCAACTGAAGAAGAAATTACCCGCTCCATCAGAGAGAGATATCCATAATTTGGAAGATGCGCTTCGAGACCTCCTACGTGGGACTGATACATTAGACATCCGTCTTCTTGAAAAGGAAACGGGAGTGGACCGAAGGATTCTCCGCAGAACACTAATCATTCTTCTTGGTGAAGGAGCCGTGCGTGGTTCGCTGATAGGGGATGAGTTCATCCTTGAGGAAAAGCAAAAAATCAGTGACTTTGAAAGAAAGATGATTGATGAGCTAACAGCATGGAGTGGATAGGGGTATTTGATTATAGAGTTCAGGATTCTCAAAGTGGTGGAAAATAGATGAATATCTCGAAAAGAATAGTCGTTACGTTCGTTACTGTTGCGCTAATACCGATTCTAGTTATTTCGTCATTATCGATTCTAGCAATCAACAATGTGTCAAACGCGAACGCAGCTGATGCTGCAGAGGAACTCAAAGCTGAGGAACTTGCAAACTTGATGCGACTCTCTAATGACACTGGTCTTTTCATTGAGGAACGGTGGAAGAACTATGTTGATGGAGTTTACATGATGGAAGCGTATTGTGAGGACCTATTCGAAGGGAGAATCAACGCGACAGCGCGATATAATTACTATTGGAATCAGACGGAGGAGCCTAATTGGAATGACCTGACCTTCGAAACTGATCCCAATATTGTTGAAGCATATTTTTCAGAGGAGATTACATTTCAAACAGACTGCTACTACATGCCTCGATTTGCCTACAACAACAACGACCCACATGATTTATCCCCAGGTACTGAATTAGCGCTTAACATTACTTCCAACATGGTAAATATTTTCAAAGCTCTACATGAGATGAATGGAGACTTCAGATGGTTGTATATGGGATTCGATTTAGGGATATCAGATCAACATCTGTTCAGAAACTATCCCTTTGACAACCTATTCTATTTCCAAGAAGCTGAGGATGGAAGTCCCATTCCACCAGAGGATGACTATGACCCCAACGCAGAAGACTGGTACACAAATGTCGTTGCACAAGATCTTAACGATGATAGCGTTGTTTTCACAGAACCGTACGTAGACCCTTCGGTTGGACTTGTTATTTCAATGGGAAGACCAGTCAGATTCGACAATAATACACTAATTGGTGTCGTTTCTGCTGATGTAGCAATGTCCACAATAAATGAAAAAATCCTAAACCTAGAGGTTTTGGAGAACGGGTATTCCTATCTATTAGACCGCAATGGTGTTGTGGTAGCCCATCCAGACCTTGACACCTTTGATGATCCTCTTCCAATTGAGTTTCTTGAGTTTGATTCTCCAACAAGCAGCGAAGCGATTGATTTTGATAATTTACTTGCTGACACTGTACTAGTAGAGGATGCCGGTCTTGTGGAGTTTCAGAAGAATGGAGAAACATGGCATATGGCATTTGTCAATGTGACTAACACAGAATATGTACTCGCTGTGGTCGTACCGGATTCTGATGTTATAGCACCTGCAAGAGCTATGCTAAATCTTGTAGGAACTCAGACCTTGATTCTCACAATTGCATTAGGCGCAGTTCTAGCGGTGGTGGCGGGAGTTATTACAACTGTTTCATATCGTAGAGCTCATGCAGTCATTGAGCCAATCACAGAAATGACACGTCTTGTAAACAAGATGGCACGTCAGGACTTCACACGAGGAATCACCACAGCAGGAGCGATGTATGAGGAGGTCGGAACCACTGTTGATGCACTTCTAAGTTTCC
>JBHLPA010000040.1:0-11901 GCA_048939935.1 Promethearchaeota archaeon
TACGAAGCTGAACGGACGATATTCAAACGAATTCTGAAAACGTTCAAGCTGCAGAAGCATCTGTTCATTGAAACTGATGTCTACTGATTCAACACCTGGACTTTGATGATCCATTACAACGAATGTACCCTCATCACGAAGAAGTCTACCAATCTCCTCTATTGTACTCGAGAGGGCATCCCCTCCAACAAAACAAAGCACCTCACTAAGAGACTTTACCGTTACTACGGTATCAAAAGTACTAGTTCTGAAGGGAAACTTGGGCATAGAAGCCTGTATGAGTGACACACTCTGCTTAGACACTTCCTTCATCTGATGAGTCAACATATGCTTAGAAAGATCAAGTTCTACTACACGTTTTGATGTCATTTTTTGGTTGACCAATGCCGTAAGAGCACCAACGCCACAACCAGCATCAAGAACTAACGCTGCCTCGGAGGGGATTTGTGCTACTATCTCACGAAGATACTTCTGACGGTATCTATAGCCCATTATGTGAGCCATCATTTCTTCAGCGGAGGTCATTCTAAGGGACAGTGTATTGGGTGCTTGATTTGAATATTTGTAACAAAGTAAGAAAATAGATGGTAGTTTCTATAGGCTGAAGGGGTCGGGACGATTTCAATCGTGAAGAGAGCTTGCTCTGTCCTCGGACAGAGAGAGGTGCAGGCTATGGGCGGGGTTGACAACGGGACCTTTCCCTAGCCTTGCATTGTTGAACCACCCTTTTCATTTTACAAATTCTCATTTACTAAGCCAAGATCATGTTCAACCCACTTCTGATTTTTCTTCAATTCATGTTTTATTTTGTATAACACCGTATGCTAGTATAACAAGGCCCAAAGGAACTATGTACATCAATCCAACAGTAGCAACAAGAATTGGTCCAGTTGAAAATGGTGGTTTGTTACTCCAATACTGATATCGTAGTACAATTTCTATGAGAATTCCAATCAGAATTACGGCGAGTCCTAATCCAATCACAAGGCTCTTCTCTCTCAATTGTTGCACCGCACTATCAATCGCATTTGTTCTGACTCTCTATATAATTATCAAAATTTCTGTGGGACAGATATTGAGCAAATTCCTTGATGCAATCATCAGGTCACCCCGACGCCAAAGCAGGAACTTTTCCTGTGCCTGTCTTTGTTGTGCAACCACTTCTCTTTTTTAGAACTCATTTGATTGAATCTGCATGCTTATTCATGAAGGATTTAGAATATTGACAGTTTGTGAAATTGATTTGTTATATTTATTAAGATTGAAACGTAATATATTTCGGGTGATTAATCGGCATGGAAAATGGAGGATTATCCAAACAGGATAAGAAATACATCAAATGTAGTCTATTGGTCTTGGTAGTTTTATCGCCACTTTTGTTAATTCCTCTATCTGTACCAATAGCTGAGAACGCTGTCATAGTTATGCACGAAGATGAAGCGACAGAACTTGCTATAAGCACTCTCAGAAATAAAATTCCAAACATCCAAGTTATTGACTATGGCTCGTTGCAATATCATCTAACGGTTTCAAGACTGATTCGTCCTACGATTTGGCTCTCTCATGGAAACGAAGAAGGGATTCTCCTAGATTCTCATATTATCAGCTGGGAAGACTTCTCATACTTAACAAAAATAACACCATCAAATGATATTATCTTAGCTTGTGAATCTGCAAATATCTATGAGTATGCTAGCGTCAATGAGGTTGTAGGTTTTGAAGGCGACCTCGATGCACGGTTAGCCGGTCTTATTGGATCGGTTTTAATCCTATCACAAAATATAGTAATGAAGTCTGGTGTTATTCAAGAAATAATAGAAACTACTATTGGCTTGATAGGAGATATTATCTCTGGCTCACTTGAAATTGTACCCCTAGGTGTCATTCCCTCTTGGTGGGGTGTAGTTAAAGCGGCTCTTATCGGAGTAATCACTGGAATCTACTTTCTAAGTGGCGAATCACAAATACCCATCGCACTTGCTAGTACAAGTAATCCTATTCTATTTACAGGTCTTTTATCATTCTTCGTGAGTTTACTTGGATATATAGCATATCTTGTTGTAGGTTCTATCTTCCCTTCAATTTCAAGCTTCATCAATTGGATGTATCCTGTACTTGGTGCTGCAACCGGGGTTATACTATCACTCGCCTTAGGCGGAGTACTTCCAGGAGCATCTTACTTCATATTCTATATTGGAGGTTGGTTAGCTTCATTGTTTGGTATTCAAGTTTCATGGGCGGTTCCATGGTCAAGAATTGCTTTTGCCGCATCAGCAGCGATATTCATAATATCTGCTCTTGATGTTCTATTAGTAGCCTACTGGACCTATTTTGTCTAGAAATCAACTGGAAGCTCATTGGCTATGACTACAAACAACGAACCTATTGACATCCAAGATCTTGCAGAACTCTTGAAGAAGGATCCAAAATGGAGGCAATTATCCAGTCCAATCTCATCCTGTATCAAAAAAAGAAATAGACTGGCCCTCAAGGTCAATCTCGTACTCACCATGTCCATCATATTGAATTTACTTTTACAATATGTAGAATTGATTGGAACTCCTTTAGACGCAATACCTGAAGGCACATTGGGGATAATCAGCATGCCTGTGACCATTTCATCAATGCTACTAGCATTCATCATGATCTGTCTAGCCATCTCAGTTTTCATATCACACTTGAAGTTCTCATTGTGTCATTCAATTGGTATGCAGATGGTCATTAGACAGATGGGAACAGATTCGCCGGAATTTACAGATATATACAGAAAATCCGCTATCGAGCCCTTAGTCAAAGCAACTGCTAGTCGACTCTTATTAGTACTAGCTTCTGTCACATCTATTCTTACTCCTATTGTTATCAGACAATATTCCGGTGTAACTTTTACCGATGTAGTTGATTTATTGGTAATAATCAATCTCGGAATTGCATTACTCTGTGGTGGGATGATCTCCGAATGGGCCATAAAACGAACTTATGAGAGATATCGAAAAATGTCTGATCTTGAGTTGAAGGATGATGCGGAACTACTAGTTAGCAAAACCCACGAAAAAACACTTCGGTGGATTCGAAATCAAGTTAGAGTAAAATCGAGTGGAAATTATGATGATAGAGAACTAGAGCCATTAATCGAGTTATGGTATGATGATTATCTCTATCGTGATGCAAATATGGACAATCATAAACATCTATTGGAATCTCTGACCAGAATTGAAAATGTGAAGGCATCACTGATATTGCTAGCAATTGGACTTTTTTGTACAATTACTTGGTTAGTTAGTAGTATAATTATAACATTACTACACTTGCCTGCTCCATCAATTTAATCGGCAAATTAACTATTGCACAAAATGCGAATATATCACCGATGGACTTGGGGTATAGGCTGACGGGATTGGGTGAAAAGGGAACTTTTCCATTCCTTTCCTGTTGAGCTATCCTTTTCATTTACCTATTCATGTGATTAAACTTGTCGGTGTGTATTTCTACATGTGACTGAGACAATCAGATACACCAAC
This sequence comes from Promethearchaeota archaeon, assembly GCA_048939935.1. Lineage (GTDB taxonomy): Archaea > Asgardarchaeota > Thorarchaeia > Thorarchaeales > Thorarchaeaceae > SMTZ1-45. Next base: position 3,519 of record JBHLPA010000040.1, read on the forward strand.
ATCGAAAGGAGTTTTTTCTTCTAGATTGCTTTTTACATAAAAAAGAAAGAACGAGGAACGAGTCTAATATACTCGTTCCTAGAACTGATTACAAGAATACAAGCATAATTTGAATCAGAATGACATGTATTGTGAGGTCTGCGCAAAGATGAGAAATCATAGCTGACTCGATTCCTTGTTTCCAGTAAAGCCAACCAAAGATTAGGCCTGGAATCAGATTAAGGACAAGAGCCCTTGTAATAACTAACGGGGTCATTCCATATAATACAAAAGACAGTGGTAGATGGGCCGCACCAAACAGAACAGCTGCTGAAATTAATCCAAGCCAATAAATCCATGAATGTGATGCCGCATTGTCGCTTCTTGTTAGCTTCCAGAAGAACCACACAAGATATGACATGATGAGCAATCGAACTAGCATTTCTTCATAGAAGCCTCCATAGAATATTGCCAGTACTCTGCTTCCAAGGGATGGATACGTCGTAGCAGGTGTTACTGTTCCAGTTAAGAGTGGAACAAACACATAGACCTCTAATACAAAGACTGCTAATCCTGACAGGACTCCTAGAAGTGGAGCAACTTTCAGAATTGACCTGATTTTTCCTGAAACAGATTTGCCCTCAAGCTTAGTCTTGATGACAGGAGCTCCAAGACCTACTCGACGCGCAAAGAAGTAACCAAAGAAAACCACAACACCGGTAATTAATGTGTTAAGAATTACGCTCAGAATGACATCAAGAAATGGGATGTTAGTCACTCCACCCAATTCCATCTTGTATGGCAGTCCAAGAAAGTATCCCAACCCACCCAAAACGATTAGGACAAGCATAGTTTCGTATTCTGATTTCGTAAATAGTTTCATTTTCATTTTCTCCTTAGTATCTCATAATTCTGTGGTTGGGTAGTCACTCACGCATTCGTGTCTATGATCCAATGACATGTGCGGGTTAGAATCCATTGCCACCCTATTATGATAGATGAGGCATATAACAAGACAAACATAAGTTAACGTTATCAGCGCTCTTTGGAAAATTGTACTTGATATACTATCCTCGTTAAAAAACAAAACCAAATTGTTTGGATAATGAATTGATGGTTATTGTTGGTTTCTAAACACTATAGATGTCATTGAAGGAAATTATCCCAAAGTATCTCAGATATCAGAATAAGGTCCTTGCTCACAATCTTCGGACTGTGAGAGAGGCTGACTTATGATACAATCAATTAGAAAAGAAAAATGGGATAGGCAAGAGGTGCGAGCCTCTTGTCTCTTGTTCAACTACACCAATGAAACCAATCGGTCTCTGTTGAATCTACCAATTGCTAACAACCAAGTGACAACCATGAGCAAACCTGCAACAAGGAATGTGACAATGTTTGTCAACCAAACAAGATCTACACTAGGAACGCCAGACTGCATTACCAAAAGAGGCAATATCATTGGTACAATGAAAATCATCACCGCTGCTCCAGAAACCTGATACGCTTCGTAGACCCGCCTAACTCGTCCGCTGATTAGGATCATTACTGAGCTTATTGCAAGAATCATTGTAGGTCCTGCTGTGAGGAGCAGAAACAACCCAGGGAGATCAGGAATCATTATGTTAAAACCAAAAGGTATTCCCGCACTCTGGAGTATCACAATTGCGCCAATCTCAGTGACTGCAATAGTCCCCAACAGAAGGGATATTCCTGGAATTACAGAACTCAGGACTTTCCCTGCCAAGAGTTCAGAGTCTGTTAGGGGTGTGCAGAGAATCGGCTCCATTGTGTTCTGTTCGCGTTCACCAACAAGAGCATTTGCTGCTATGAGTGAGGTTGGAATCAATCCAATGATTCCAAGCATTGGCGATATTGTTGGATTGAGTATTGCCAACATAGATAACACCTCAGTTGTTGACGCCGTATTGAGTGCAATAAAAGCGACGATTGCAAGTATCATTATAGGACCAAGTGCAGCCATCCCAATAAGGCCATATCTCACATAACTCACCTTCATTGCCATTCTCAAGTCTGTCTTTGCCACAATCAAGGATTTCCTTAGACTCATTAATCCGCACCTCCCTTGATGACCTCAAGATAGAGATCTTCCAACGTTGTTTCCTCTTCAGCAAACTCAATGATTTTTACTCCATGGGCTAAGAGTGCTTGCATGAGTATGGAGTTGTTTTCATAGGGACTCTCAACAGTGACTAGTAGAGAATCAGCTTCCTGCTGGACTGAATCGACAAAAGGCATAGGCTCTACTATTGAAGATGTCTTTGCTATATCTCCCACAGTCCTGAGCTTAAACACCTGTTTTGACTGTAATCGAGAACGAAGCTCGGTTGTCGTTCCAGTCAGTAGTATCTCTCCTTCATCAATGATTGCGATTCTATCACACATTCGTTGTACTTCTGGCAGGTTGTGTGAGTTGATGAAGAACGTTTGTTTGTATTTCTCAGCCAAGCTCAGAATGAGTTCTCGAACTTTTTTGGCTGCGATTGGATCCAATGCAGATGTTGGCTCATCTAGAAGAAGTACTCTGGGTTTGTGCAGCAATGCTCTGCATAATGCGAGTCTTTGCCTATTACCTGTACTTAGTTCTCCAGCTCTATCGTCCTTTCTATCCCAAAGGGACATGAATGAAAGGAGTTCTTTGATTCTTTCATGTATCTCAACCTCTGGAATCTCGTAAAGTTTTGCAAAATACTCCAAGTTCTCATAGACCGACATCGTTTGATACAGTGTGTGGTTTCCTTCCTCTGGAAGCACTCCAGTAATTTCGCGGACCTTGACCGGGGAATCAACAACATCATAACCACTAAGACAAGCAGTACCCTCCGTTGGTGTGAGGAGAGTACAGAGGAGTCTAATGGTTGTCGACTTGCCAGCTCCATTCGGTCCAAGAAGTCCAAATATGCACCCCTCAGGAACACTAAGTTGCATGTGATTGACTGCTACCAAGGTTTTGAAACTCTTAGTAAGTTCTGAAATCACAACCTCATCAACGACTTTGTCCTCTTCTTGGGGTGGATTCCTACTGCTCATCAGAGCAATCTGATTACACTCGTTTTTTGATTTCATTAGTTTCACTTCCTTTTTTGGGGCAACCTGATGACATAGAATTCCATCTTGACGAAGATGATTTATTCACCATCACGAAATTCTACTCCCTTGAAACCAAATTCACTGTTCAAAGGACAAGAGAAGGTCTAGGTCCTCTGAATCCGGAATGGTTTGATATTCCTTGCTTGCTGTCCAGACACAGCCTTGTCCAATCAGACCAAGCAAGAAATCATCATCCCTCAATCTAAGCAAGTACTCTAAGTGATGAATCATCGCAACTAGGAATTCATGCAACTCTACTTGGTGTGAACTGACTTCCTGCTCACTATAATCGATGTGACTTTCTGAGTCCATCCAAAATGGAAACGATAGTTCAACATCTACTGAGATCACATTCGGTTCATTTTTTCTTCTAGTCATTAGTACTCGAAGAAATCTTGTTTGAAACAGAATTCTGGTAATCTCTTCACCTAGTGTGTCAGAAATCTCAGGAAAGTCAATTGACGCAAAGCTTCTGAATGACTCAATTAACTCATTTTTCTTCATCAAGCAGTTCTCCTCTTACTTAAGCAACGGCACTTGTTTCTCATTCTCCTTTGTTTCACCTTGCTCAAGAGATTCATTACGAGAGTATATTCTCATAGCAAATAGATCTCTAATCGAGCTATGTGGACGGTGAAGTAACCAGGTTACAATCCATCCCAAGATGAAATTCTCAGAGAATAGTTCTAGAAAGTGCGACATGCGAACTGAATCTGGCATGAAGCTTGTTGGAATCAGCATAGCTGCACTCATTAGAACGGAGAATAGAAGGGCAACTGCAAAGCCTTTTTCCCACCACTTTCCCTTCATCAACCTAATGATAGGGAATGCAATTGCAGCGAATATGATTGCTCTAAGTCCTTGGAACAATAACATCCAGATTCCTACTGCACTCATCTGATTAATGAGGTCACCATAATAGACTGCAAGCTCTGGATTCTGCCACGCAATAAGAGCTCCTGCAGCAACATACAAAATGATGTAGGAACAAGCAATCACTCCTAGTTTTATCGCCCATTGTTTCTTTGACATGATCTGAGGTCGTTCATTACTAGATTCGTTAGTCGTATCGCTTCTCATCTTTCTGAATACAAACACACAAAGTGGAACAAATAACACAGTTACGATTGCACCTTGTATGAGTATCTTTGGCACCATTGTGACATCGAATAGGCTTTCAAAGTAATCTAAAAACAGAACTACATCAAGCTGGGGTAAGAATACAGCGAGTCCATAATACGCCGCAGCTATTGCTAGAATCAACTTTAGTCCAGTCCACTTTGACCTAATGATGGGATAGCTCAATACAATGGTATATGATAGAATCATTAGAAGTGTACCATTCATCGTTGCCATTGCATCTGTTGATGTTCCAATGGCACTCAATCCCGATAGGGTCGCGGAGAGAGCATAGATCATCAGTAGTAGAAATGCTAGAACGATTACTTTCACTGCATAGATAACAGTGACTCGTGTTTCAGATTTTAGAGTTCTTTCTTCATTGATTTTGGTCTTGGTATATGTCATCAAGTTACACCAAGTCCAACCTCACGCAAACAGAACTTAAGTTCGCGTTGACAATTTTGTTTGGAATATCCACATACAGTATCCTATAGGTCGAAAAACCAAACACCTGAGTTTGAAAAAGAAATGGTCTATGAGTATCAACTAACTCAGCAATTCTCCATAATCATTGGAATTTATTGAGCATTTCCTCTAGTCTGTATCTTCGTAAGTCTGAGAAGCTCTTACTGGGTTTTCCAAGGAAAGTTACAACTGATTTTATGTACGGGAGTTCTCCTATTTCATGTGTAATCTGCTCTACATCCTTTAGACTCTCAACTACAAACGCAGGAAACATGATGTTTTCAGAAGCACTCACAAGGGGCTCCCAAAATGCCTCTTTATAGCCTCTTCGGAAGTATTCAATAATCTCCATGAAACTTGCAGATGTTTCATCCCATTCAATCTTTGCCAAGAATGCTATATGGTCACCAGCATTGAGATTCCACCTTAGTGACAATCTCACACCCTCTCCATCTAAAATCTCATTGATAGCTCTTGTGACTGTTTTTGCAGCTAATCCGGTCCGAGCAGCTATATCCGTGACATTCATACGCGGATCCTCGAGAAGACATCGTAAAACTCGAAGATGTAGGTGTTTCAAATCCATCTTTTTTCCTTTTGGAAAAAGTAATGTATGCATTTCGACGCTTTTGACTCCTTTCAGCTGTTTTAGATAGGTCCGTAATTCTGCAAGATCCTCTGCTCCTCGGAAAGATGCAAAGGCAATTATCATACTCGCAGCGAGTGCGCCGACTTCACTCACCATCGTATGAGTCCCAATTAATTCCACAAGCTCCTCTTCGTCACCAATCGCATCTCTTTCAATTAGTATTAGCAGGTAATCAGCATCTATCATTGCAAGATTCAGTTCAACTGTGAAATCAGCAATTACTCCTGAGTCTATCAGTCTTCCAATCCGCTTTTTGATTGCAGTCGCAGTAACGTTGTGTCTCTTTGCTAACGTTTGATATGAGAGCCTACAGTTTGCTCCCAAGTCCTGTAATATTGCCTTATCCAAGGCATCTAACATACAATCTCCTCAAATTAGGCCGCTTTCTTTATGTTAAAAAGAATATCGAAACAACGATGTTTTGAAGACTCCTAGTTATAGAAATACATGATACTTGTGGACGGGTTTTGTAAATCTCTAGATGAGTAAGAAATAGAAACTGACGAGGTCAGGTGAATAGGGAACTTTTCCCGATTCTCGCCTGTTGAGCCACCCTTTTCATTTTACATGATCGAAAGCAGATTGGAAGAAATCTATAAGAGGCGAAAACAATCAATCTAATGCATATCATCTAACAGAACGTGGTGGGACTGTAAGTTGGTAAGCAAGCAGAGGTTTGTGGAGAGTCTCATACTCATCACGACACTAGTCGTGCCGATGGCATATACAGAGCTATTTCCATATCCTGGCGGGGGAACCCGTGCAGTTGGCTGGGCATTCATATTCGGTTCGTATGATACTCTAGAGCATAGGTTTGTGTTCTATGATCCCACCTATCTACTCTCATTTGGCTCCACAGTCTTCATAGTGACTGTCGCAGCTTGGTTGATCATAAGCGTTCTTCTTGTCAGATTTGTACGAATCCTACCAGAAGAAGAATCCACGATGTCTAAAATATGGTTCTGTGTGCTGATTGCACTCACTATTCAGATGATTTTCCCGGGGCTCTTGTTGCAGCGTGTTCCTGCAAACCACTATGGTTTTGTTCTACCCATTCCAACTCAGTCAGTAATCGCGATAGTCACACTCTTCATGAGAGGTGCTCCATCAATTCCACAATGGATCATAATAACTACATTTCTAACACCCTTTGGTGTCGAAGGTTTCAGGAGTGCAATCTTTGACTCTGGTTTAGTCTGGTACTTTCCTTTCTGGCAACTTGTTCATGGCACTGGTGAAGCTGGTGACTTCATCCGTATAGGGACCTTTGGTCTTTGGGGATTCCTTCCCCTCCCACTGGAGATATTGATGACCGCTGTACTTGTAGCAAACGGGATAATACTATGTGCGGTTTTTCATTGTGTAATGAAAAATCCTGAGTGGTACACTATAGGATGGTTTTCGGTAGTTCTAGCATTTTTCATTCAGATTACAGCGCCACTCCTTGTATCTTTATTAATATTGAGTAATTCATGGATGTACATGCCACTCATTCCCGTGCCCTTTCCATCAATATCAGCAATTATAGGCCTTATAATGATTCGAAGGAAGACACACTTCTAGGATTGGTACTGGTTGATTTTCTGTAAGACATACAATCAGATTGCGAAGACAGCTTGCTCTGCTTTCGAGCAGAGAGAGGTGCAGGCTATGAGCGGGGTTGGCTAACGGGACCTTTCTCTAACCTGTACTGTTGAGCCACCCTTTCTCTTGCGACAGATATTTGCTAATGAGCCAACTCTCTGAATCATCTAAGAGATTACTTCAGATAATTCGATCACAATTTCTATACTGATGTACGCCTTCAGCCTACGAACTCTAGAATCTCATCCAGAATCTTATGCCACTGTTTCTCCTTCATGTTTGGGAATGACCAATCTGCATGTGGTTGATAATAGCGCCCTAGGGAAATCTTTGTCAAATGAGATCCAAAGTTCATAACTGCTGATAGCAATGTCCATTGCATGTAATATGGGATGCCGTAGACCAAGATCAGATCGTGAGGTCCCTCTCCATGAGGGCCTAGCCACGAATCATCCTGAAGGTAGTTTGCTAATTCCATTGCACCCATTGATTTGCAGTTCTCAAACCCTTTCTCAATAAAGGCCTTGATTGCACCTCCAGTCGCAACAACAGGCATCTTACCAGCCTGTGAAAGGGCTATTGCATAGTCGATCATGTCACCCTTCCCATGTGTCATATCAACTGCTTCTGATCCCACAATCAATAGGGGTTTCTTTGATTTTGTGAAGGTCCTCTTGAGTTGGTCAGCTTTGTTGAGTGACTTGGCACTATCTGGACCGCAGATCTCTCCGGTCTGCCAAGGTATTGGTTTCATCACCACTATTTGCCGCCTCCCATCACTAGATCCTTGAGAAGCGTTGGATCTGGAATTGTCCTTTCCTTCCATTTGTTTTCCTTCATCTGAGCCAGAATCTTGTCCTTCAGCGTTATTGGAATGTCAGTCTCGCGTCTGATATATTTCCAAACATCATCTGGAAAGAAGCCATACGAACTCTCGTGGATGTCAATGTAGTGACTCAGTTTGATGGACCTTCCTTTACTTGTGTCATTGGGTCTAATACAGAGCTTTGCTGTCATCACATTGGCTTCTGCCACAGTTTCTGCGGCATAGAAAAGATGTTCAGGACCTGGTGCAGTTACCACACGTTCTCCTGTACGCGCATCATAGACAGTCCAAGCCTCCTCATTTTCTGGTTTCCCAAGTAGCATCCTGCGATATTTTGACCCATGTGGTCCCACAATCACAGGAACACCAAGTCTCCAGAATCCTGAAGCTATTGAAGCAGCTTTCTGTGACATAGCACCCCATGATATGCCGACCGCGCCAACACGATTGTGGATATAGTCAGCAATCTCAGCATAATTACCACGTAGGTTCCTCTTTGCAAAAATCGCAGCAATCTTTATTGCCGCACCAGCGATATGGGGATTAGAAACGCATGAACCGACATTGATCACGCAACCCGCATCAAATTCGCCACCACGTCGCTCGTAGATTGATTGTCCATTCTCATCTCTTACAGAGCCTGCTGA
>JBHLPA010000335.1:0-2935 GCA_048939935.1 Promethearchaeota archaeon
CAAATGCTTCGACTCCCAATTCAAAATGTCTAGAAACTGCAGCACAGAGACCTCTGTCCTTGAAACTTGTGTTGGGATTTTGTGATTCATCCTTAATACGGAGCATACGAAGACCAAGATGTTTCCCAAGACGTCTTGAAAGAAGAAGTGGTGTCCAGCCCTCTCCTAGGCTGACAACACATGTTGGTGATTTCACAGGGAGTAATTGAGAGTATCTCCACATGGAATTCAAGTGTGAGGGGAATTCATTATTAGCTACAGCTTGTCTCACACCAACTAAATCATAAACAGCAAAGAGGGGTGATCCACAGACGCAGAAGGTAGCCTCACTCTCGGGTGAGAATTTCTTTCTACATTGTGGACATTCAAGGTGTGAGATGTGCGATATCAAAATGCTCAAGATATTACATGAACACTTAGCCTTATTTGTACCTGTCACTCTGATTTCGCGGAAGTATAGCATGTCGGGATGCCTATGGGCGAGCTAAAAAGGACGACTTTACCATTCACTTCATTGGTTGGAATCGAAAAACTAAAGCTAGCCCTGATTCTAAATGGTATCAACCCGCAGATTGGAGGAGTTTTGATTTCAGGACCGAAGGGTACTGGAAAAACAACTGTTGTCCGGGCTCTAGCAGACTTATTGCCTGAGGTAGATGTAGTCGTTGGATGCAGATTTGGCTGTAATCCCGACAATCATGATTTTCTATGCGCTGATTGTAGAAGTATTGTCGAATCTGGGAAGAAGCTGAAGTCCGAAAGACGAAAGATGAGAGTTGTGAATCTACCTCTCTCAACAACTGAAGATCGGTTAATTGGGGCACTTGATATTGAGCGTGTTCTGAAGGATGGAATTCAAGCTTTGCGGCCAGGAATTCTCGCAGAAGCTCATCAGAATGTCTTGTATGTTGATGAAGTTAATCTTCTTCCAGACCATCTTGTTGATGATTTACTTGATGCGGCAGCAACCAAAATCAATGTCATTGAACGTGAGGGAATCTCAGTATCTCACCCGTCTGATTTTGTACTCATTGGAACTATGAATCCCGAGGAAGGTGAACTGAGACCACAACTCTTGGATAGATTTCCACTTCATGTTGCAGTTGGAACCCATCATTCAATTGAAGCTAGAATGCAACTGGTCCGGAGGAATCTCGCTTTTGAGGGGGATCCAGATAAGTTCAGAGAAAGCTGGGCACCACAACAGTCTGAACTTCGAGAACGTATTATACGAGCAAAGGAGCTTCTTGATGATGTAGTGCTTCCCGATGAAAAACTCAGAGCCATTGCGATGGCATGTGATGCTCTAGAAGTCGATGGAGTCCGACCAGACATCATTATCAGTAAAGCCGCAATTACAAATGCTGCACTTGAAGGTCGGAAACAGGTCACACTTGAAGACATGAAACTTGCTTCACAACTTGTTCTTAGTCACAGAACTCGTCGCGGGGGCCTTTTAGAACCACCTGCACCTGATGATATTGATCAAGCGATTACAAAAGCCGCAGAGGTGGCACAGAGAACTGAACGTCGTAAGTCCCCAACTCAGATTCCAGAGGATGAGGAAGATGACAAAAAGGGTCCTCGAGCGAGTGGAGGAAGGTTTGGAAGAGGGTCCAAATTTGCAACTGGAGGAAAACAGGACGGCAAAAAAAAACTCCGGAAGGAGTGAGGAACCCTCGTGGTGATCCCATCAAAGGGACTATCTGCGCAATCATGATGGTAATCGGCTTCATCTGGTTTGCTTGGATTTATGTTAGTCCAATCAATTGGCTGTTTGGTACAGCAATCTTGCAGTTTCCTACAGTCCTAGCTCTGATTGTTGATACAATCGTTATTGCACCCGCGATTTACCTCCTTGTTCGAAAATGGCTTAATGTTATGACACGTAGAAAGAGTGGACCTGCTGCAGGTATTGACACAGTTGAACCCGGTGGAGGACGACCTGAGCCTGGTGATGAGTGGGGTCTTGCTACACGTCCTTATACCCCTCAAACTCCTGATATGATTTCTGGGTCTAAATCTGAGATTAGAGAGGCTCCATTCGGATTAGATGACGGTTTTTTTGTCAAGATGCCTGAAATTGATACTGGTGAAGAATTATTTGATTTAGAGAAGCTCCACAAGAGAGCTATGATTCGTGCGCGAGTTTCATCTGGTGGATGGATTAAGAAACGGGTGAGTTCAAGATCTACGGGATCCCTAAAATCATCAGACACTATGAAGCATGGTAGACCTGTTCGCTCCAGAATACCCTCTGGTGAAATTGGTAGCATTCATATTCCATCCACTGTAATGGCTGCAATTGTTCGAACTGGACGCACTGATGATACTCCAATCAAGATAATGCCCGAGGATATCAGAGAGAGTGTATTTACTGGCAGAACGCCACTCACAATCATACTTGTGATTGATGTGAGTTTATCAATGAAGGGAAGTATGGAGCAGGTTCGAGAATTTCTTGAAAGACTAGAGAGTGAAACTCGAGGGTCCAAAGATCGAACTGGAATAGTTGCATTCAAAGATAGCGGCGCTGTAGAAATTCAGGTTCCGACAACTAATTGGAACAAGATATATCGCGCTTTAGGTCGACTCAGAATCTCAGGCTTGACACCCCTGGCAGAAGCTGTTAAGAGGTCACTTGAAACGATAAAGAGGGAACGAATGCGAAACAACGACATTGAACCACTTCTGATTCTTATTTCCGATTTCTCGCCAAACATCCCGCTTGCTCAATCTGCTGGACCCGGTCATCACAGATACACTCCGGTTCAGGATTTGGTAAAGACAGCTAGATTAGTCCGAAAAGCGAAAGTACGACTAGCTGCTGTAAATGTAGACCCTGAGCAATCTAAATGGTCCAAATTTCTCAAAAGACCATACCATGAAGCACTCGCGCTCGCTGCTATGTTGAGAATGAAGAAAGAAGGTTTAC
>JBHLPA010000336.1:0-2930 GCA_048939935.1 Promethearchaeota archaeon
GGCACTCGAAGTGCTTGACTTACTAAACCAAACATGATCGATACAATCATCAAGTCACTCCTGACTTCTTTCAATCGACCTGTTTTCCAAGTTATAACGAAGGTGATTAACATCAGGAGTCCAAACACAAGAATCCAGGGGATGACCATAACCATGATGAACTCCTCAGTTGGACCAAATATCGAAGTGGCCATCAAGATAACTGAAACAAGTAACACTAACCTGTTGTGATATTTCTGAATCCTTGGAGTCCAAATCTGCAGCAATGCCCCAAATATTGGGACAATTGAACAACAGATGATGATTGCACGAATTCTAAATAACTCCATTGAAGGTGCGACTAGCCCGACATTAGGAAGAGTCCCAATGAAGATTTGGACAGCTTGAGCAATCGTGGAAATTGCAAAAACCAAAGGGAGATCTGTCATCAATCGCGTTGGTTGAGCTCTCCAAAGTCGGAACAAATATACTCCAATTGTCCCTGAAAGTGCTATTATCGCTAGACTCGAGAGGATTACTAAATCAGTACCTATCTGCATAATCATCATTCCTTAACTCAATTATCATTCTCAGCAGGTCCGGTTCTAGAAAGACTTGGATGCATATTCTGTATCTTCTCTGTGATTCGTTTCCAGAAAGATGAAACCTGTTCTATCTTGTATCGTGTGAATACAAAGAAGAGCGTAGAGAAGACAATAAGAAACATGACTAATGTCATTCCAAGAAGACCCGGAGTTAAGAACGCCATGTCCGGTCCTTGCATTGAAGGCTCGGGTCCTATCTTGAAATTCTCATTCACGAAATTAAAAATCGTGTGAGCTACAATCACCCCTGTCAGTGATTGACCAGAACTGAATCGCTCATAATAGACACCAAAAAGGAGACCTAGGATAGTCGTGAAAAAGACCATCATGGAAACTTCTCTAGCAACATTCGGACCACCATTAAGTAATGGCCATCCCGCATGCCAGAAACCAAATGCAATTGCAGAAAGTACAATTGCCATATTAGCTGAGAATCGAGTCTTGAGTCCATTCTGCAACAGCCCTCTAAAGAGGCTCTCTTCCAAGAACGCGTTAGTGAGGAAGAAGATGAATGTGTATCCCAACAGTGTTGGATTAAGGACATGCAGCTCGAGAGGATATGTGGGGTCGAGGAGAAATCCATATACAACTGTGCTTCCGATGTCAATCAGTCCTGAGATTATCAGACCCATCACAAGTCCAACTGCTAGCTGAACTCTCAACTGATTCTTGGACAGACCCAAAGCAGAATCAATCTCAGGTCTTCTGTACTTCCAAAAGAATCCGACAATAATCAGGAATGGGAATAGCTTCGAGGGCATGATGTTTAACCATGTGTCACCAAGACCTAGAACAAACTGGTCGACGATACGCCATGCTACTCCGATTATCAACATGATTCCACTGACTGTAAGCAGACTCATTGAGGACCAATAGGAGTGGCCCTCCTTCATAGACGGGGCACTCTCTTGAGCAGTTGCTTGCACCATATAGACGGTCTCCTATCTGGGATATACTACCATAGGTGCTGGTTGATGCAATTTAAGGCCAGAGAATCACATTGGTCGAACAAGCTTCCTCAGCTGCTCTACTCCCTCAAACAAGTATGCCTGTATTCCCACAGCTCTGGCACCTTCCACATTCGCCAACCTGTCATCGAAGAAAGTACAATGCTCAGCTCTAACCTCGATGGTTTCTAGCATTCCGTGATATACTTCGGGTGCAGGTTTCTTGGCACCAAAATCACTTGATGACAGAATGTAGTGAAAAGGATGGGTCTCACCTAGGTTGTGTCGAATCTTGATCTTCCCCTCCTCATTACAGTTGCTCAGGATTCCAGTAACCCGGTCTTGACTAACACTCCTAACAAACTCAATGACTTCTTGATTGATGTACGATTTTGCTAGGACGGTGTCAAAGATGAAATCTGAAGAAATGCTACCAAGTCTTGAGTCTAATGACTGAACGTGTTCCCACCATTCATCTCGACTTACCCTCCCACACAACAACTCATGTGCAGGTTCATTGTTCCATAATATTTCATTCAGTTCATCAAAATGAAAGCCTATTGATTGAGATGCCCTCTCAGCTACTTCAATATCCAGATGTCTTATCACACCATCCATATCGAGAACAAGAGCTTGTACCATGATGATAAACAAATTGAGGATTGAAATAAATCCTGTCACTGGTTGAATCGGTTGCATAGAACCAGAAAAAAGAAAGGTTACTGCAGTCGGATGGATCTTACTCTGGTTCATCATCAGTTGTCGCATTATGATTTCGTACAATCGCAAGTGACTCTCGAATTCGAATGAGAATCATTGCCATCACGCAAGGTCCTATGAGAAAATAACCCAATTCTATAGATATATTGAAGACACCAAATATGAAACTAAGTACCAAACCACATGCTGCAATACTCCATACTGTGATTGATAATTGTGCGACAAAAACAGGATCATGCTCTTTTTTTCTGCCAATCCCGAGTAATTGACGGAAGTCCATCATTCTACCATGAAACACGTACATGAGGATTGGCCAACCTAATACAAGAGTTCCAGCTATAGATAGTAATGATTTCCCAGCCATTAATGTGATTGATATAATCACGATTGGAAATGAAGTTAATAGACATATAATGAGGGCTTCGACTTTCCAGGGGTGTTTCATAAAAAGATAAACCATGCGTTTCTGTCTTCCAATGTTCGCGATGCTCTCCTCCAAAAATATGAAGATAGCAATTCCTGACAAAAAGAGAAACATAGTTAATCCTGTCGTCATAATGTAGATTACTGGACTAATCTGAAACACAAACACCCACTACCTAGGTAGAGTGTTTGCAGGTGTGCATATCAATCAATCGTTGAAAAAGAGGTTGTGGCTGCAGTCGCCTGCAGCCGGGTT
>JBHLPA010000041.1:0-11844 GCA_048939935.1 Promethearchaeota archaeon
CGATCCACAAAGTCTTACTGGTGAATTGGCTGGTTACCTTCCCTTCCTTGGTGAATCTCCAATCTGGCTAATGGGTGGTGCTTTCTTCCAATGGATGGCGCTCGCTTTATTATCTGCAACCGCTGGTTTCATGATTTTTGGGAAGAAATGGGCTCAAATTGCATTCGCCGTTCCTGCCGTGGCAATTGGGATCTTTCTTGGATTTGTGCAACTTGATGCGCAAACAAGGGTTATTCTTTCTGGTTCTGCAGGTGCAGTCTATGCTTTATTCATTCCATTGCTATTCTGGTATCTTGCCTGGCAATCTGGCGGGAATTTACGAATGTCAAACCTATTCCTTGGCTTTGGATTTTTCGTACTATTTGCAGGTCGGGTGATTCATGCAGCTCGATATGTCCTAAGTGATCTCGTATTTGGCTCAGTAACAATTCCTGGAGTTCTCGCACCGGGTCTAATTGTGATTGGACTCATCCTAATTGCCATTGGTAATGAGTGGGGTCAAACATCATAGCCCAATAGAGATTACGACATAGATTATATTGGTAAAATCAACAAGACAGGGAAAAAGGCCTTATCCGATCTCTTTCCATTCTAGTAGTTTCATATCCTCAAGAGTATTGAGTGACTTTTGAACCTCTTTCAGATGCATGCCAATTTGATCTGCGATATCCCTGGTTGTGAGCTTACCATCACATTTCTTGGCAACATCAAAGGTTAGTTGGCTCATCTGCCCCAAGCGTACTAACATAGGATTTACTTTCCCTTTGAGGACTGGAACAACAATCTTTGTTTCGGATGCACAACCATTCTTTGTGATTTCATCTAATTGCTTGTAGAACTCTTCGAAAGGCTCGAGGTTACCATCCCATTCCTGAAGCATGTTCCCATATTTCTTTGTGAATGCGTTGTTTACATCTGCAAGAACCGCCATCGCAGCATTTCCATCATCAACTTTGTCAACAATGGCTGCGACAATGACATTGTCTTTCAGCGAGAGACAAATGTCGAAAGCCCCAAAGTCTATCACATGAACTCTATTGCCGTCGCTTAGCTCTCGACCGAATTGAATCAGTGCAGTAAGGAAACCACTAATGAGGTTTGGATCCATGTCTGCCTCGCCATATTTCCTATCGAGGACACAAAGGCCGCTGTCGGCAATCAGGATGTACACGGCTTGTATCAAAGTGCGTAGCTCCCACTGCTGAAATCTGAAAGGACTACTGCGCGTATCTTTATATCACTTCGTGTGGCCTCCTCTATCTTTGAGAGAGGTTTATCTGGAGCATCTTCTTGAGTAGAAATGGTGAGTGTTTTGGATACTGCTAAGGATGCTAGACTGCTTGTACTTGAGGATGCTCTCCGACGACTCAATGAACTTGTGGGAAACAGGAAGCTAAAGTTCCATGTTGACTATTCCAAACTAGGAACCTGCTTGCAACAGGCTGGGAGCTTAATCTATGAGGTGAAGTATTCCTATATACCCGCTCCTAAAGTAGCTGAACTTGAGGCCACGAAAAAAATTGTTGATTCTGTTGTTGAATTTAGAAACATACTAGAAGATGCAATCAAATCATCCGGATACAAACCAGCCACTGTGAATGAAAAACTCAGTCTCAGTAATGCTTTCTATGCATTTCGTATTGCAGAACATGTTAAACACAAACTGAAAGAATTCGATGATGAGCCTGGGTATGCAGTTGATATTCTTGCAGTAGAAGTAAGTCAAGCACAGAGTGTACCAGATTCTAAGAACCTTACGGAATGTCGATGTACAGATGGGGCGAGAATCTGGAAAATCATAACTAATATTCAAGGGATAAAAACTGGTACAAAACTTGCATGTGCTGTATTGCCACCAGTTGAGATGATGGGGATTGTCAGTGAAGCAATGTTCCTGGGAGATAATCCGCTCCCCGACGGTACACAACTCGGACCGATGAAGAATCCTCCCACCACAGCACTTGCCCAAGCTAGAGCTCAGGTCCTACAGATAATAAAGAGGATGATGTAGATGCAGCTCCGAGAGATTCAAGAAAAACTCATAAAATTCGAAAAAAATCGAGGATGGGACAAGTTTCCAGCCTCACTAGTGTTTGCACATCTGATTGAAGAACTAGGGGAAATTTCGCGGCATATTACCATTAAGGAGGGCTATAAGGTGATAGGACTAGGTCACGATGCTCCCCAAAAAGGGGATCTAGAGCGTGAGTTTGCTCAAGCCTTCAACCTCTTCACACAAATTGCCAATAGCTTTGATATTGATCTTGAATCTGCTGTACTATCTGAACTCCAGATAATGGAGAAACGTTTCCCAGCTGAAGATTGGTCTCGCTACATGAATGAAAGAGAACCTTGAGTGCTTTCATGTTCAGAATTGAAAATCTAATTCTACACCATTCTTCTACTAGCTTCTAGTGCCTTCTTGGCCATATCTTCCAAGTCCTTTGTGGCTGCAAGAAGTCCTAGTGCCTTGTTGTGGACAACTTTGATATTCTTCTCCTTCGCCCATTGAGCTAAACCTGTGACTAACGGTCCTAATGCGGTTCGAGCTGCTTCAACCGTTCCTACCGCTTTCCCTAGAAGCTCAACACTATGCTTTTTCTCTTTTCCAGCTTCTGCTACCCTGAGCCAGACAAGCCCATGGATCATATAGAGTGCATCCAACATCAATGTTGGGGACTTTGGATTATCTTGAACCTTCTTGAGGAGTCTTCCCTGTCTCTCTTCGAAGACTTCTTTGAAGAGACTGAATGCTTTCTTATCGTTTCCTTTGTCAAGTTCAATGATACCTTTCTGAAGTTTTTCGTCTGCTTCTGACAATGAAATCACTCCTGACCAATAGTCTTAGGCGGTTGTTTTTTGTGTACTAGTCTATTATGGGTTTCTACTCCAGACCCTTAAAGGCGTGTATTTCCTCTATGACTATAGCTCGCAACTTTATTATGTAGCGTTTGGAGGCGTTTCTACTCACTACTATTAAGAGGTTGCTAAATGACAAAAGACACGTTCACATTTGCAGAATTGAAGAAGACTAATCACCTCGAGATTAAGGAAATACAGGATAGAAAGTTTAGTGCTTTCATTCGCTACCAAGTCTGGCCAAATCATCCTTATTATCGCAAGCTGTTCAAAGACAATAAGATTGATCCATTCAACATCACATGTATCGAGGACTGGGCTAAGTATCAAATACCTCTTGTGAAGAAGATTGATTACCGGGAGAATATTCAGGACTTCGTTCTCAATCCAACAGAAGTGGATGGGCAGCCACGTGATTCAGCTGAAGCGATTAGCAATCTCATGAAGTATTCAAATGAAGCAGGTCACAAGAATCTGGCGAAGTTCATCAGGAATAATGGTGCAAGGGTCAAACTGGGCCTTGGAAAAGCCGCTGCTACAGAACGATTGAAGGAACGAGCAACATACCAGTTTTCTCCTCTACAATTCTGGTTCAGTTCAGGAAGAGCCTCTGGTCTTCCCTCTCCGGTTTTCCTAACTCGTTATGATAATGAACTGCTGTATAAAAACTGTGTCAAGGTTGGTCAGTTGGCAATTGAGCCCTATGCCAATAGTGATTGGGAATGTGCTAGCATGAATCTTTTCCCTTATGCACCTCATCTAGGATGGCATGCAGTCAACATGGGTCTTAAGCAATTATCAAAGTTCTATGTCGCCACCAGTGCTGGCGGTGCGATTCCAAGTGAACGACTCGTTGAACTTGCGGGACTATTCAAAGTGAACAGTTTTGCTGGAATGCCAAGTTACCTTCGCAACAGATTCTTCAGAACAATGAAAGAAGCGAAAGACTACCAAGCTCCAGAGAAGAATGTCCTCCTACTTGCTGGAGAAAAAATCTACGAACCTGCAGTAGATGATATGATCGCAACATTGGAAGCGAAAGGAGCAAAGGAAGTTCATGCTGTTGGAGGATATGCCTCATCTGAGAGCAAGATTTCATTTGCTGTCCAATGTGACAGGCATGGTCCATATCACAATGTCTCTCCATTAATGCTCGCATTTGAACTGATTAAGTTCAATGATGATGGCACATATGATTTCGTAGGTGAAGATGAATCAGGTCACATGTGCTTGTTCCATCTTGATGGCACTGGTACTGTGTTTGAAGGATTTCTCCTAGGAGATGTAGCTTCGCATCAAGAGAAGGGTAAGTGTCCAGTGTGCGACTTTGATGGGCCATTCTTCTGGGACATCGGCAGAACAAATGATGCCCAAGCTCAGATGGATATTATGGGATTGAGTGAAAAGAAAATCAAAGGTGCAACAGTCAATCTCACAGCTCTAAGGGAAATGCTCCTATCACTGAGTCAAATTGAGGAAGTACAAATTGAGGTGGCAAAGGAAGACATGTCTGATCCCTATAGTATGGATGTACTAAATCTCTATGTTGCTCCTCGTGGTCCAGTGTCTGGCGATTACAAATCTCTAATATTTGAGATTCAAAAAATAACTAAAACAAACACAGAAGTCACTCCGGGTGTAACCATCATCGGCTTTGAGGAACTTGTAGAACGAGCTGGTGGTATGAAATTTATGGAGATTATCGACAATCGACCAAAACCTGCTTAGTTCTCACTCTCGATGCGGAGATATTATAACCCCCGAGTAGTAGAATTTAGGTATACGGAGGATTTGAAATGGCGTTTGAAGACGACTTGGGATACGACTCATCTCAACCAGTAGCTCAGAATTTCACTCTTAGTGCAACAGACATTGTATCAAGAACAGTATCATTATGGTTCAAAAAGATACTTCAATACATCATTATTATGGGCATCATTGGCGCAGCTAGCATTGCTGTTTCATTTGCTCTTCTCTTTGTTCTATTTGATTCAATTGGATCTATCGGACCGGATCCTATTAACTATGTGATACAATACCTTTTGGACCAGTTTTCGAATCCCAGCGTGTTTATCTTATTCATAGGATTTAGTATCTTCGCCTTCGTGTTGAATGCGATTGTTTTTGGTGCTGCAATCAAATTCACCCTGGATGAATATGGAGGAACTGGAGGCGATATAGGACCCAGTTTTTCGCATTCTCTTAGTCGAGTTGTGACCGTAATCGTTGTACAATTGATATTAGGTACCATTGTGGCTGTTGTACTTACACCTTCCACAATCTATCTCACTAGAGCTTTGTCAATGATTGACATCTCGGATCCATACAATCCTATTATTCCATCACAAGCAATTGAATTAATGATGATAGGTATACTCATCTTTCTGGTTGGTGGGATATTTTTAATTTACATTCAAGTTAGGCTACTTCCGACACTAGCAGTTGTGATTGACACTGACTTGTCTGCAATCGATTCATTGATGAGGTCTTGGGATCTGACGAGTGGGAAATTCTTCCACACATTCGGTAGCTATATCCTCATTATAATAATAGTTGCCATCTTCGGAATAGTTGTCAGTGCTGTTGCTGCCTTCACATTTCTGCCAATTTCATATCTTGCTGTGGTTGAGTCTTTGGTAAGTTCACTCTTGTTTGGAGCTTTGACCTACGTCTATACGGTGGTTCTTTATAGAGACCTCGTTTCTAGGACAGATACTTCTACACTTCAAGACTTAATGATTTGATAACCTGAAAATGAAGAGGCATTGGGGGAGGTCACTCCCCCAGATATTCTATTTGAGCTTATGTTTCTTCACAAAATCGGACAGAACATCCTCAAGATTTGGTCTTCCAATCTCTTGAAGATCATAGCGAATACGTGTGTTTGGCTTGTCAATCTTAATGACTCTATTTAGGTCGATAGGAGTCCCGATGACAACTGCATCAACATCCGCCTTGTTAATCGTTTTTTGGAGTTCCTCCGTCTGCTCTTTACCATATCCCATGGCTGGAAGCACGTCTTCAAGATGTGAGTACTTCTCAAAGGTATCTTTGATGCTACCAACAGCAAATGGTCTTGGGTCCACGATTTCAGCACCTACTTTTCTGGCTGCAATGTATCCTGCACCATAGGGCATTTCTCCATGGGTAACTGTCGGACCATCCTCTACAACAATCACGCGCTTGCCCTTTATCTTCTCAATATCTTCAATGGTTAGCGGAGAAGCTGCATCAATAATGGTTGCTCTAGGATTGACCATCATTATGTTCTCTCTGACCTCCTCCACATCCTCATAATCAGCAGTATCAATCTTATTGATAACCACAACATCAGCCATGCGGAGATTCGTTTCTCCAGGATAGTAAGTCACCTCATGGCCCGGTCGATGAGGATCAGCAATGACGATGAGAAGGTCTGGTTTATAGAATGGGAAATCGTTGTTGCCACCATCCCAGGTGATAACATCTGCTTCGGTTTCAGCCTGTTCGAGGATTTTTCCATAGTCAACTCCTGCGTAAAGAATGACACCCATGTTAATCATTGGCTCGTATTCTTCTCTCTCCTCGATTGTACAATGGTACTTGTCCATATCTTCGAGCTTCTCATATCTTTGTGCAATCTGTGATGTGAGGTCTGGATCGTAAGGCATTGGATGTCTGATGTTGACTGGTTTGAGACCCATGTCCACCAGAATCTGGTTTACTCGCCTAGAGGTTTGGCTCTTTCCACATCCTGTCCGAACTGCACAAACTGCAATCACTGGTTTCTTACTGTTGATCATCGTTGTGTTTGGTCCCATCAGACGCATATCGGGTCCTAGGCTGGTCACCCACGCGATCTTATGTCCAACCACTTCATGTGGCAGGTCCGAGTAGGCTAGTATGCACTGTTCAACTTCAAATTCCTTGATGAGTTCGGGAAGTTTCTCCTCCGGATAGATTTTGATTCCTTTTGGATAAAGTGGTCCCGAGAGCTCCGGTGGGTAGATTCGGTCACCAATTCCAGGTATTTGTTCTGCTGTGAACGCAACGACCTCATAATCTTCGTTATCCCTGAAGAAAACGTTGAAGTTATGGAAGTCACGACCAGCTGCTCCCATGATTATAACTTTCTTCTTACTCATCATATCGCACTCCAAATATTGAGTGGTTAATGGTCACTTCGGCCTTTGATCTACGTTAAAAAATGTCTGGTCTGGCTAAATAGGATACAGCTATTGTGATTTTTGTCTCCAAAATATTGGAGACTATATCGAATAATACAGTCTCGCATTTTTCGAAAGAATACTCGGATAGTTTTTCTAGATTCTTTAAATCTCACTTTATGTGTTATGTGTGTAATACCTTCGATAAATCGCTAGGTATTCGTATAATCTGGAAATTACAAAACCTAATATATGCGATAAAACAAGTATGGTGGAAGTGTGCTCATCAGAGCAAGCCGCCGGATTTCACGTGGGGTGCATAGTTGAAGCTAGTTGATTTGGCCGAGGAGTCAATCAGGATCTTAAAGGAATGCGGGGATGAAGGTATAAGGAGCGACATCCTAGCGGAGCGATTGAACACCCCCAAGCGTCGTGTATATGATGTTATTGCTGTTCTGAAAGCTCTTAATCAAGTTAGCACAACTCGGAAGTTTGATGGGACTATTGTCACATGGATTGACAGGGCTAAGGATTTTGTTCCCAAAGAGACCTACAGTTCACTGAAAGAACAGCTAGAACATGAGAGTAACGAACGAAAGAATCTACAAGTACAAGTGGCAGAACTGAAGGAACAGGTTAGAATCTCAAAGATTAAGCTCCGCAGAGAATCAACAGCTGTTGAAACATCAAACAAGACTGAATTTAATACTACTCAACTTCGGGTACGTGCTCTCTCCAGTAATGGAATAAAGAGTGTCAAACATTCCGGAGTAGAAGTCCGAATTGAAACGCACGAAGCTGGAATGGTGGTTGATCCGTCAGAGATCGAGGTTGATGAGAAGAAGGCTCTAATCACAAAATTACAGCGTCTATGAATTTCGCTATTCTACTAATTTTATTGTAACTGAACTTCCACGTCGGACCTTCGCTAATGCGTCAATATCCTCATCATTTGAAGTTATTTTTCCTAGAATATTCACCTGACTGAAGGTTTGTTTATCGCTCAGGTATATGTCCAAGGAATCTCCAAGTGGTTGATATGCAATATCCCCTCTCCTGACATCTTTTGTTGGTTTTGCATTTCCTTTTGAGATTCCCAAGGTGATTTTCATTTCATCACGCATGAATGCTGTTCTTCCCTCAATTGGCAATCTAAATGTGATCTCTTCCACAATCAGAGGTGCATGAATTCGATTGATAATCCCTCTAATTACTATGCCGCCTTCGAATACAAATTCTATCGGAAGGTCCGTGTCACTCAAATCAGACATGATGTTTCATCAGCAAATGCTTCTAAAAACTCCTACGCTATGCTTAGCAGCAAAGGCTTAATTGGGCATAGTTCAAGCTGAACATTGGAGTGGATTTGGCTGGCCTCCACCAAACTTGACATTGCATTTGTAGTTGATACGACGGGGTCGATGAAAGACGATATCAAAGCGGTAAAAGATAGTCTCTTCGAGATTGTTGGACATATTACAACGAGGACTGAGGGACTTGAGATTCGGTTTGGCATTGTGTCTTACCGTGATCATCCACCACAAGACCGTTCTTATGTGACACGGGTTTTTGATTTCACCGAGAAAATAAAACAAGTCCACAAACAAATCTCAGATTTGAAACCATCCGAAGGTGGAGACACGCCTGAGGCAGTGGCAGATGGTCTTTTTGATGCAAGAACCAAGCTCTCATGGGAACGTGATGCATACAAGGTACTCTTGCTAGTTGGAGATGCTCCACCTCATGGTAGACTCTACAATAGTATTGGTGACGATTATTTTCCTGATGGTTGTCCCAAAGGACATGATTCTGTTCAGGAGGTTCAGCAACTCAGAACTGATTTTGGTAGCACTGTCTTCATCTTCGTCTGTGGATGCAATCCTCTAGTTGAGGAATCTTTCAGGAAAATTGCTGGGTCGGTTGAGGGAGGTAAATATTACTCATTGCTTCAAGCTCATGAACTACCAGGAGCAATCTTGCAAATCTTGGAAGGAGTTAGTGACCTAATTGAAGCTGATAGAAAGGTTCTTGCATTCTATGAATCAAATGATGGCACATTTGATATGGGTGACGCAGCCTCTACGATGAACCTTGAGCTGAGAGAGCTCAAGACCTCCCTTTCACGTCTTCTTGAGCTCGGTAGAATCCCTCGCTGGCCTAAAGGTCGACCATTATCTCCCTCACAGATGGGATTGACGGTAGAACTAGGTGAAGTACCAAACAACTTGGTTGCTGGAAAGGCATTCAATTACAGTTTACGAGTTAAGAACCCAAGTGCCACTGTAGTTGGAATCAGAGTCATAGCTTCACTGGTTACTTCAGATGGAGTTTCAGAGGTCACTAATGAACGTCATGATATAAGTCCCAAGGCTGATAGGAAACTAGAGCTACAATTTGTTCCAATGACCGATATAAAAGGGAAGGCAAGTTTGAGAGTTGAGGTTTTCTATGGTTCTCGATCGGTGGCTACCCAGATATACAACACTCGTATCTACTAACGGAGGGCGCTGATTGAATTTTAAGGCGAAACGCGGTCTGAATCAACAGGGCTTGTGTTTCGTATCAACAGATGTTTGGGATAATTCTACTAGTGAATGTGAATTGAGGTGTGGATTCAACTCTGTCTATTCGGATGTCCGGGGATCTAATAAAGTTCCAGGGGGAATGATTATCCTTGATGCGCGAGTATACGATATTCTAGAATGTGGTGAGGATGAAGAAATCCATCTGGTTAGACTTGTTGAGAAGATTCCAAACTGCAGTGAGCTTCATTTGGATATAATTTCCAAACGCGACTTACAAAATCAGACAGTTGCCAATGCGATTTCGGACCGAATTGATGATTTCAAAGAACACTTCGATGGCTTGATTCTTCAAACTGGCCAAGAAGTTGAACTGTCAGATTTGGGGATTAGTTTCGCAATTCGTTCTATGAACCCAATCGATTCTACTAAAAAAGCTGCAAGAATTGTCTGGAAAGACCTATTGAAGATTAACTTAGGCGCTATTGAAACTCAACCAAGTAATCTCTATATTATAGTAGAAGTTGCAGCTGCTACGCAGATTGCTGATGTGTCGATCGATTCAGATGTTATGACAAGACATCAAGCAATCCTACACACTCTTACTGCACTTGAGAATCAATCCGTTTCTTACGGTGGAAACTTACTGTTTTCGGGATGTATCTATTCTGATGAAATCCTTCCATTCATGACATTCAATCCACAAACAGGTGAAGAGTCGGAAATAACCCCCCTCGACTCACCATCCCTTATTGCAGCTTTTCGGAAATGGGCTGATACTTCACTTGAAGAGTTTTCAGCCTTACCATCCAACCCCGGATCCGCAATTAAACTTGGATTAGATAAGGCACAATCTATGAGTAATTCCAATGGTCTTCCAACCACTATTGTCTTCTTCTCAAGTGGAGTTTATTCATCGGGACAGAATCCTGTTATGATTACAAGAAAAAACAAGAGTGAAAAATCCGTAAAAATTCTAAGTATTTCTGTAGGAAGTAAATCCGCAACAGACATTATGGAAGCAATAGCTAAAGAAACCAATGGGAAGGCTTTACATCTAACTGATAGTGAAAAAGTAGTTGCGATTGCTAAAGATATTAGTGCTATGTTAAGGAGTAAGGAGTGATTTAGTTGAGTGATGATTTAGCCACACATCTTCAAGCGTTTTATCATAGTGGTCAAATCGCTAGGTATATTCACTCCCGATTGCCCGATGGATCACTAAAGACAGGGTGGATTGAGCAGGGTCTATTGTCGAAAGGTCTGAAAGGAACCTTACGTGATAAGAATAACCAAGAATCACTTGTTATTCCTGCAGATAGATTCGCTAGATTAACAAGAGACCTCACCGGATGGAAAGATGCTGCACTGGTCATCATTGGATCAAAAGGATTAGCGACAAACAAGTTTGTTTCCATTGTATTTGAGAAGGATGGATTTCACTCGTTACTTGCCTACGAAACCAAGCATGTTTCACCTCATGAGATAATACGATTTCTAGTTGAAAATGTGCTTGGAATGAGCCTATCGAAGTCATATGAAGAGCCTAACCTTGACTATATTGAACAACTTGTAATGGATAATTCAAAGGGTAGTGTAGATGACACGATTGTACTCTCCTTGCCTAAGAAACAAGTAAAGATTTCTGACTGGTTGAAAGAATCGTTGCTCAGCCCTTCATCTGAGAATTTTGAACTTCAATATGGAAATACTACCGCATTATCAAAATTCGCAGCACTGATGACCCGATGGTTAACTGGGTTGGAACTTTTCAAAAAAACACCCAATGGAATTGCTGCTCTAGTCTTTCTTGGTGACAAATCTACAAATGTATGTCTTTGGGATCAACCTCAAAGAAAAGCAGTCTTTTCTACTTTCAAAATTAACAGTCTCGAAGAACTATCACAAAACTACCTCCTGCCTCTCTGGCTAGTCCCTGGTGAGAGAGTTGCAGCACCACAACAAAAGCGGGAGGTAACAGTAGAAACTCGAAGGATATCCGGTAAGAATTCGTCAGTCTTGACGCCAACTAAGGATGCTGAAGATAGACTAGCGCTTATTTCAAAACGATTAGATTCAATAGAGTTACAGCTAAAAGCTTCAACAGATGGTTCTAATACATCTATGAAAGACAGTAGTTCACTGGATGTTCTACAAACTCGGTTATCGGAAAACATAGAACGTATCGATGCACTCTCAAGAAGACTTGCTGAACTTGAAAAGAGAATAAGGAAGATTCGCTCATGATGGAGGTGTGATTAACAGATGACTCGTAACGATCAACTTGAACCCGAAATCAGCGCATTAGAAAAGAGAGT
>JBHLPA010000042.1:0-11776 GCA_048939935.1 Promethearchaeota archaeon
AACCTTGGAACATGGGCTCAAACCAGGGCTGGACAACCTACCTGATGTTTGAACCGATGTTCGGGACAAACGTAGCAACAGGAGAGATCATTGGTTGGCTTGGTGATAGCATCGCTTGGCAAGGCAATGATACTATACGGATAACGCTGAGGAGCGATCTCCACTGGACATCGATAGGTAGTAATCTCGTTTCGAATACTACAGCTATAACAACTGATGATGTAATCTATTCGTTCGAGATTTTGCAGCAAACTGGTCAACTCGGCTCTCTGGTTCAGAGAGTGGGAGATGTCAGCTCGGCCTTCGTAAAGGTGAGTGATACTGTATTAGATGTGAACATTCTTCCAGCTTATGAGGGGAGTAGCGAGGTCTATCGTCAACTGACTTATGGTTTTCTTATATTCCCAGAAGCAGTTTGGTCAGACATCAATGCAACATATAGTGGCGACCTGTCAACCTTCACCAATGACTGGCAAGATACCGAAATGGTACCAGCCAAATGGAGGGTCGCATCTGGCATGTATCTACCATACTACCATGATGCTACAAGCACAATTGGGATAGTTAACGAGAACTGGTGGGGAGTAGATGACGCAGATTTCGGCAGACTTCCCGAACCAATGTATTTCGGGTATACATCATACTCTAGCAACGATCTTGCGCTTCTCGCCATGGAGGGTGGAGACCTAGACTGGGACGGCAACTATCTTGCAGGACTGACTGAAGTCAAGCAACAGTATCCGAACATAGTGACGTACTTCGATGACTTGCCATACTTCCCAGACAAGTCACCAGTAATGCTTGTTCCAAACTATCAGAACTACCCATTGAATCAGACATGGCTTCACAAAGCAATGGCCTCTGTGCTAAACTACACTGCAATGAGTGCGGTTTCCAGTGGTTATTTGAAAGATCCAAGCCCTATGCTGATTCCTGCAGACGATGCGTCGGCAAGAGCACTCTTGAATACAACAATAGAAGCTGAGTACGCAATTAATTACGACGTGGCACATGCTATTGACATTCTAGAAACATATTGCACCTTTGATGATACGTCTGGTGTCTGGTGGACAAAGGAGGGAGTAACACCTAGTGATCCTATACAGCATTACCCACTCCAGGAATGGAACATTGCATCTAATACAACAGCTCCATATACAATCCTTGACTTCATGGGATGGACTGATGTTAATGCAATGGACCAAGTAGCAGCTCAAGCATTCTCCAGCCTGTTAAACATTCAAACTCAAGTTGAGTTCATTAGTGGGTGGGGAACTGTGCAGGTCAGGATGAACAATTTCCAGTTCGACCTAGCCAATATGGTCATGTCAGGTCAAATAAACATGAACATGTACGAGCGCTATTTCCAGATGTTCTCACCTGAAAGTTCTAGCGCGGGAGGAGGAGTGAATGCTCCTCTAGGTGGCTGGTATAATCAGACATTCGTTGACGACATCGAGCTACTTGATACGTTCCCTGCTGGCTCACCTGAACAATGGGCAGTAGCTAACGAGATGCAAGAGATTCTTGGTGAAGTCATGCCGGTTATACCTTTGGCGGGACATGCAGACTGGCAAATCTATAGTACAACATACTGGACCAACTGGCCCAACAGTGTGACCAATCCAATGCTTCCAAGCAGTCCATTTGCTGGCACTACGCAGAATGCAAACCTGCTTGCCATCGTCTTTGGGTTAGAATCAACTGGAGCAACATCACCACCTCCACCAGGAGATAACACGCTTCTCTATGTGGGAATTGGCATTGTTGCTGTGGTAGTTGTTGTGGTCATTGTAGTCTACTTGCGTAGGTCAGAATAAGTGAACATAAGAGAGGTGGTTGTTGATGAGAATCACAACCCCTTCTCCTTTTTCTTTTTGAAGTTGGCTTGGTTTTTGAAAAAATATCATTATTCACGGCGTCTGAGAGCATGTTCAATAGCCCAGATTGACAGGGGACGCATGTACATAGATGCTCGAAAATTAGTTTCCTCAGTCCATGCTTCTGGTGTTCGAAACCAGTACCCTCGTTCTTTGTATGTTGTGTTATAGACACCAAAAGCTGTCTTCAGTCCTTGATCCAGTAATCCAGCATGGATCATAAACGCAGCAAGCGCGTATGTGGTTCCAGTCCAGACTTCCGAACTCTGCGCACAAGTATTGTCTGGAGTTCCGTCTGGACGCATTCCATTTACAGCTCCTATTTGGCCCAACTGAAATCGCAGAACATTGAAATTATAGATCGTCTGCAAGGTTGAGATCTCATTCTTCTCCGGGACAATTCCAGGCAACCCACAGACGTGCATGTACCATTGTCCTGAAAGCTGATCAGCCATGATGCTATCATGATGTCTAGAGCTGCTACTGTCAAAGTCATAATATCGACCATTCCAAAGCTTCTCCTCGAAGCTTCTCTGGCCATTCTTGAGGATTACTTGATATTTCTTCTCTATACCCTCATCCCCAAGAGCCTTTGCCATTGCAATCATAGCTTGTGTAGCACCAAGATATAGACTGCCACAATATGCACTAGGACCTTCCATCCTCCAGTTGTCATAGGTCTGGTCAGGGAAACCTTCATTCTCAGGAAGCCCATCGTTATCTTGATCGAAGTTGTCAATATACTCCATAGCTTGTTTCAACGC
Source organism: Promethearchaeota archaeon (assembly GCA_048939935.1). GTDB lineage: Archaea > Asgardarchaeota > Thorarchaeia > Thorarchaeales > Thorarchaeaceae > SMTZ1-45. The sequence goes on from JBHLPA010000042.1 coordinate 2,645, forward strand.
AGACCAACACGACTTCAAGAATTGCTCATCCTTCGTGAAGACATAGTTCCTATAGACTTGAAGTATGAATTTCGAATTGAGATCCTTCCATCTTCCACAGTCAAGATAGGCATATGCATTTGTCATATACCACGGGTCCTCTTGAGGCATTCCCAAGTCATGTGGAACAGCTCCTCTCGGTTTCCTAGGAACCACTTTCTTGTCAACAAGCAATTTGTGTGGTGTTTCATCTTCCATATTGATTGTTTCTGCAAAGTCTATCTGAATGCTGTTATCTAACTCGGGCCAGTTCATCAATGTAGCAAAAGAAGCGTAGTAGAGAACGTCATACGTGTTGATGTAGGGGTACTCAAAACATTCAAGATAACCAAAGTGACCCAATCCCTTGACATCCACCTTCTTGTCAACTTCTCCAACAACCCACGATGAACTACTATCTACTAGGAAATACAGTTCATTCAAAAGACCGGACTTAAGCCAAGTGGGTCTATCTGACTCAACAATTGGTCTTTGCCAGTCTTCAATCATAGTATTCCAATTTCTCCAGTTGTTGAGAGCTTCAGTAACAAGCGGAATGGCGGATTCGCCCTCAGTTCCGAAGAACCGTGTATAGTATTTGTACCATCTGCGACCATCTCCGAATTGGATAATGGGAATGTCCCAGCTGAGTGCAAAAACGAGTTCAGTCGTCTCTTCAGGGGCCAGGTGGACTTTGGCGCAAAGTGCCCCACCTTCCCTATGAGGTTTCTTTGTCGATTTTGGTTCTGATTCCACTAAGACACCGTTCTTCTTGAAACTCCTCCAAAGCTCACGACCTCTTGATTCGGTGTCAAATCGTGTCAGACTCGATAATTCTGTCATATCAGAGCTTTCAATCCCCATTCCAAATGTAACGGGGCTTGCGGCTTCAATTCGTTCCTGACGAAGATCAAGGAGGAGTCGATTGGGATTGGAACAATCAATAAGCTTGTGAGTACAATCAATCTTTGGCTGTGTGGGGGATACTGTATTCTCCCACGTGAACATTAACGAAACACCAAGTTCCTTGTCTATAACGTTCTTCAATCGCCAAGAAAAAACACCTACTGGGTAAGAACTCTCCTGGTAGTTATTCCCAATGACTGGCGACAACTGTTGACAAACTGCTTCTACACCAACATCACGAAAGTTGTAAGTGGTCCATGCACGCGGAAAGAGGGCATGATATGTTGCTCTTGAACCTCTCATCCCCCAAGCCCACGAACTCAATCGAGATTCTGTTGGTACTCTTGGATTAAGAGTCTGAAGAAAAGGTCGACCTAATCCCTCTACTCTTAGGTGAAACTGATTGGGTAGGGAGGGGTGATACTCATGAGCTCCTGTTCTAAGATGCCATCTGGCAAAATCTCCTTTGAAGCCACGCCCAATGCTACCACAACCTAAGCCCCCAATTGGAACACCTTGATTGTAGCCATCATCAATTGGTTTTGTTGGAGGACATGGAAGCATCTCCCAGAATTGTTCATCAAGATCGATCGGGACTTCTGCAAGAGTAGGCCAGACCATGCTTGGTTCAAGTCCCATAGGATAACTACGAGGCCTTCCGGGCTGCAACGGACCTTCATTCAGGGAGATGGTCCATGCACAATCAGGGATTTGGAAGGTCATAGCTTTATCTCCGGTGAGAGAGCTCGTCACCATTTCTGATAGCCTATAGTGGTGTCATCACCCGTTAAGAACTTTTCATGATATAATCTCAAAACAAAGACGAGATGAAACCCCAAGTATGCAATACCGAAAATATTTCGGATAATTGTGTCTAAAATACGAAAAAAATGAAAATGTTTATCATTGTATCCGGGAAAATATTATAGCCTTTTTCACAACAAAAAGCGCTGAGAGTAGTCATTGTCCCAATGTTAGTATGTTGGAAACTTAGCGAGTTTCAACACCCCCCAGGGTATCCGCACGGAGGCAATGCGCTCTCAAATTCTGTAACCTGAAAATCAGAGGACTCCCTAGATGTATAACACCAACGAAGAACCTGAATTCCTAAGGTTGATCTTTTCCGACCTCCTTGGGCATACAAGATGTATAGAGGTCGGATTTGAGAGATTGGATGAAGTAATCGAATATGGACTCGTCATCGATGGATCCTCAGTTCCCGGTTATGCAACAGTCAATGAAAGCGATGTACTTCTTCTCCCTTCCTGCGCCACCCCACTTTCTCAACCTTGGGATCCCTCGGCCGCTTTCCTCTTGTGTCGTGTTCATGAAACAACAGGAGAGCCACATCCAAGAGACCCGAGAAATATACTGGGAAAAATAGTGAAGAGAGCAGAAAAGAAAGGATTCAAACTCATGGTTGGTAGTGAGATGGAATTCTTCACTGTCACTAGATCTTCCGATGATACAATAGTCCCAATGGATGGTGGAGGATATTTCTCATCGCAACCACAGGATTGTGCTCTCGATTTCAGACGTGACGTGATTAGGACGTTGAGAGAGATTGGAATCTCTACAACAACACATCATCACGAGGTCGCAAAGGGTCAGCAAGAGATAGGACTAAGGTACCTCGATGCTGAAGCAATAGCAGACAACATTATGATCTCACGTATCGTTATAACAGAGATGGCACACAGACGAGGAATGATAGCTACATTCATGCCAAAACCATTCTCAGATCAGAATGGATCAGGAATGCACCTTCATCAAAGTCTTTGGAGTCTCGATGATTCAAGAAACCTTTTTGCAACAACAAGTGAAAGCTCAATATCCACATTGGCGATGTACTATATCGGAGGCCTTCTCAAGCATGCTGTCGAACTAGCCGCTATTCTTGCTCCAACAGTGAACTCTTACAAAAGGCTAGTACCAGGTTTTGAAGCTCCTACGCGAGTTGCGTGGGGATATAAAAACAGAAGCACTATGATCAGAGTACCGCACTTCAACGGCTCAAAGAGTGCGGCAAGAATTGAATTAAGATGTCCTGATGCAACATCATCTCCACACTTGGTCATCGCCTCGATACTTGCTGCAGCTCTGGACGGAATCGAGAGGATGATTGAACCACCCCAACCGACAGACAAGGACCTTTATGAAACAGGTGTCCGACTACCATCACTCCCAGGTTCCTTGGAGAGAGCTCTTGAGAGTCTGGACACAAGTACTATGTTGAGAAGTTACTTGGGAGAATCAGTTGTAGACACCCTGGTGAAATTGCGGCAAAGTGAATGGGAGAATTATGTAAAAGCAACGGGAAATCCTGGAATTGCCGAGATTACAGCGTGGGAACTTGAGAAGTATATGCACATGAATTAGTATGTATAGGTTCCAAAAGACTTCTATCGAGCAATAGCACATGTTTTTTCAGTGGAGGTCATGAAATTGACCAAATTTGAAAGTAAGGAGCAGTTCCAAGAAGTATTTAGTAAATTCTGGGAAAAAGCAACGACTCATTCCGAGATAATGGAGAAGCTTGCCAAATCTCAGGTGGTTGTTCGTTTCGATGTTGAAGATCCCGAGGCCCATATGACCATCAACTTTAGAGACCCAGGACCAAATGGCGAGATTGGCACCTTGACATTTGACAGTGATGTTGAGCCTGAAATCTCGGTGTGGTCAAAATCAGAAACCACTAACAAGTTCTGGCAAGGCAAACTGAACACTACGATAGCAATGGCAAGAGGCCAGGTTAAGCTAGATGGCTCAGTAGCAAAGGCTCTTGGCCTACTCTCAAAGATCAAACCACTCTATGCGGTCTATCCAATGGTGCTCCAAGAGATGGGTCTCGATGACATGTTATTATAGTATCAAAAGCAAAGTATATATTCAGATATACACAGACGAGCTTGTAACTGACAATTAATTATTGTTAATAAGGTGAATACAATGGCAGCAGTAACGAAAGAGATGAGCATTGGCGAAGTGGTCATGAAATGGCCTGAATCAGCTGGAGCTTTCCTCGAACATGGATTGATGTGCTTTGGTTGTGCAGCAGCGAGGTACGAAACCATAGAGCAAGGAGCAGTTGCTCACGGCATAGATGTTGATGAGCTTATCAAGTCCATCAATGAGATTATTGAAAAGAAGGAAGAATAGTCTTCTTTCAAAAGCAAGCCCTCTCTGGGGGCTTGATTCCCACTGTTTTTATTGTACATAACTCTAGAACTAGTCATCTTTAGGCTTCGTACGACCATAGAGCCTTCCCGTTTCTTCCTCTGTCATTTCAAAGCTATGTTCCTCATCAGGGAACTTGCCCTCTCGAACCTCTTTCGAATATTCGGACACAGCATTCTTGATTAACTCACGGACATTAGCGTATTTCTTGACGAATTTTGGTTTAAAATCTTCAAATAAACCCAACATGTCCCATAGCACGAGAACCTGCCCATCACAGTGAGGTCCTGCACCAATACCTATTGTCGGAATCTTAACGGTCTCTGTGATCAGCTTAGCGGTTTCTGATGGCACAAGTTCAATAACAATAGAGAACACACCTGCTTCCTCCAATTGAACTGCCTGTTCAACAAGTATCTCAGCCATATCCGCGGTCCGACCCTGAATACGGTATCCCCCAAGTTGATAGATTGATTGTGGAGTGAGACCGATGTGACCCATGACGGGAATCCCTGCATCTACTACAGCACGTACAATTTCAACGACTGCCTTCGAAGCTCCTTCAATCTTTACAGCTTCAGCCCCACCTTTTTGAAGCATCAATCCACAGTTCTCGAGTGCTTGTTCTACACTGACTTTGTATGACATAAAGGGCATATCTCCAACAATGAGACAATCGGGTCGCGCACGCGAAACAGCTGCGCTGTGGTGTATGACATCTTCGAGTGTCACAGGGATTGTACTCTCATACCCTAAGAGCGAGTTACCAACAGAGTCCCCAACAAGGATCATGTCTACCCCCATCTCACTGAGGATTGCAGCAGTGGGAGCATCGTAAGATGTGAGCATGACAATCTTCTTGCCCTTCTTTTTCATTAAGCGGATGCTATGAGTGGTCTTTCGTGCCAATATGTTATCCCCTACATTATTGGTGTGAAATCCCCAATATATAGAAATCCATCTCAGAATATATAATGTATATACAATTCGGATATTTTCGCTTTTTCTGAGAAGTTCTAGAGGTCGACATCCTTCTTCCTGAAATACCATTTGTATAGTTCTACACCAACGATTGATGGGAGAGAACCAAGGAGCACTATTGACCAATCAAAGCTGGTCAGTGGCATGAAGTAGAAATGAAGACCATAGGGTGCAAGAATTTCCTGAGCCAGAGGTACATACATCAGTAGGTAATGAGCCAAATAGATCAAACCTAGTAAGAACACGAAAATCCAAGTTCCAGGTTCTCGGATACTTCTCGTGATTGGCATGTTGATTCTTCGAATGCTAAAGACTATCGTACTCTCCACTAATAGTATGACCGAGAGCAGCATGGTAGTTGCCTTCGCTTGGTTGAGTGGCACCAAGAATTCACCAATTGTGGAGTAGTAACCAGTGAGATTCTCTGGAACAACACCAACAATACTTGTGAGGGTCATCATATAGATGATGGCAGCTCCAATTGTCATCAGAATGACATTCAATGCCATGAACTTGCCAAGGTTTCGTGTTATTAGTGCCTGACTATCACGTGGCTTATCTTCCATTGCATGCGGCGAAGTTCGATCAAATACTAAAGCCAATCCAGGGAATGAATGGGTTGTAACAACTAGATACAAGCTCTGCCACTGTGTCAACATTGTATTTGATACACTGACAGGCAAGAAGAACAAGGCTCCGAAGAATATCATACTTTCGAATAGATTGATTGCAACGTAGAAGTAAATCATCATTCGAATCTTGTTGAAGAGACCTCTGCCCTGATGCACACCAGACACGATTGAGGCAAAGCTGTCATCTGTTATCACAAGATCCGCAGCTTCTTTGGCTACATCAGTACCCGTAATTCCCATTGCGATACCTGCATCACTCATTGCAAGAGCCAATGCATCATTAACACCATCACCAGTCATTGCGACAACACGCTGCTGGTCCTGATATCGTTCGACGATGACCTGCTTGTGGTCTGGATTTACCCTAGCAAAGACATTCGTACGTGCAAAATCATCATCTGAAACATCATCGACTTCACTGCCTTCAAGAACCAGAGAATTTGATCCAAAGATACCCAGGTCTTCGGCTATGGTCCTAGCAGTCGCTGCAGCATCTCCAGTGATCATAATGACGTTGATTCCTGCACTGTGACACTCCATTACAGCTTCCTTTACACCCTCCCTTGGTGGGTCAACAATACAAGCAAATCCCAAATAGATTAGGTCATTCTCCGTTTCTTCACGGGCATTGTCTCCAGTAGGAACCTTATCCAAGTGGCGATAGGCAAGGGAAATAACTCTGTATCCTTTTGCTGCAAAATCGGTCGTAAGAGTTCTTACACGATTTGCTAAGTCAGGAGTGAACTTTGATGGACGTTCCTTTCCGTCCACCATCGAGCATTTGGGAATTAGAACTTCGGTTGCACCTTTAACAAATGCAACGAACTTCTTGTCATCCTTACAGATCTTTGACATACGTTTGAGCTCAGACTCAAATGGATACTCTTCAACGACCTCGTATTTCTTCCTTATGGTCTCTTCTTCGATGCCACTCTTCCGGAACAAAGTCAACAAAGCTGCATCTGTAGGGTCGCCAAGAGGCTTCCAAATTTCACCCTGTTCAGGTAATGTTTCTTTTACAATTTCAGAGTCGTTGTTTATGCCCCCACATACCATAAGACGATAGAGACCCTTCCACTTGAAAATGTCAGTGACCTCTTCTTCTGCAATCTCAAGGGCATTAGTGTCATTGGCACCCTTCATGAGGTAGATGTCGCCAATTGGATTATAACCGGCTCCTTTGACTGAGTAGAGATTGTGTGTGTCCCAGCAATAGGTCACAGTCATCTGATTCCGTGTCATTGTACCTGTTTTATCACTACAAATGACACTGACCCGTCCGAGACTTTCAACTGCAGAAAGGTCACGTATGATGACGCCCTTCCTTGCCATAGCTAGCACACCGGTTAGTAAAACAATAGTGGTGAGCAGGGGTATGTTGATTGGCATGATAGTCATCGCACGAGTGATAGCTGCCTGCATCTGTCGAAGTACATTCTCAAATCCAAGATCCATCACGCGGCCATTGAGATAGTCATAGACGAACACCTGCCAAAGGACTGATACAGTCATGAGTATAATTGCAGCAATGCCGAGATACTTTGCGAGGAGGTTGACTTTTCGTCTGAGAGGAATATCACCTGTATTCAATTCCTCAAGAGTACCTTGGATCTTCCCAATTTCGGTACTTCCACCAGTTGCAGTTATGATGGTAGTAGCCATTCCTGTCGCAACATAAGTACCAAAGAACACCATGTTCCTCATATCAGTCAGAGGTACGTCTTTTACAATTATGGAGTCTTCGTCCTTCATCACAGGAACGCTTTCACCAGTCAATGACGCCTCATTGGTCGTTAGATTTGAAGATGTGATTATTCGACCATCAGCTGGAATTCTATCACCTTGGTCCAGCTTTATAATATCACCGGGAACTATCTCAAATGGTGGAATGCTTTTCTCGGAACCTTGGCGAATAACACGAGTTTCTCCAGCAGAGAGCTTCTCAAGGGCTTCTAGCTTCTTCTGTGCACGATATTGTTGAAATATAGCTACAAGTGCATTCACAGCAACTATGGCTAGCCAAAGGAATGCTTGACCAATCGCATTCTCTTCAGGAGGGAGAAACGTTGCAATGATGAGAAGGCCAAAAGAGCTGAGGATATAGATTGTAATCAGCCAATTCATTATGGGTGCGATATAGACCTGCAAAAAAGATCCTTTAGCCTTAGGAATAGCATTTTCTCCAAACTGATGAAGTCTTGTAGATACCTCATCTTGTGGTAGTCCCTGCTTTGGATCAACTTGAAGAATTTCATAAATATCCTCAAGAGGCATAGCATGGTAAGCATGAATCGTGGGGCTTTCCTCTGTGATGGCGTCTTCATTGGACAAAGCTGCTACCTCTCAAGGGTATAGATGGTGTAGTATTATTACATTGATAAATCAAACTCGAATGTTCCTACCTCAAGTCCGACCTCTGCTGTCACACTTCTGGACCTTTTTGAAGCTTTCCAGTTTAGTTATCAGTCATATAATATCATACATACAAAGTTACCGCTGTCAAAAGGTTCATCTATACTAACGAAGCGGTTGACATGCCGCAAACAAAACAAAAATGCTTGGTGCAGATCATGGATTATTACTGGCAGACCACCTCACCTAGAGAGAAAAGATCCAGCGGGACAAAAATAATCGCCACCATCATTATTCTAATGATTCTCATATCGTCAGGATTGGCATTCATTATTCAGTTTGCCCCTGAAATTATCGGGTCGGGAACAAAAGTAAGGGTTGCAGTTCTTGATTCGGGGATAGACGTGGGCTTTGGATTGCAAACACGTATTGTTGCAGAGAAGAGCTTCATTGCACCGCAATACGGCTATGATTATACTGATGCCACAACCACCGATGCCACACCTGAAGATGTTCCCCATGGTTCACTCACAGCATCATTGATAGCGGAAACACCCAATACCCAGATTGTAAATGGAAAAGTGATAGACCAGAATGGAACTGCAACTTCTATCGCCCTTGCGGCAGCCATATACTGGGCAATTGAACAGAACTGCAGTGTGATCAGCATGAGCTTGGGGTCAGCTCCGGTTTTGGGAGACCCCTCAGAAGAAGCAATTGATTATGCATTCTCAAAAGGAGTTGTATTAGTAGCTTCTGCTGGAAACGAGGGAGATAGTGGACTTGCAGGGACAAGCATATCATCACCAAGTGTCTTCGAGAAATGCCTCTCTGTTGCAGCGCTCTACGAAACGGGGCAACCAGCAGAGTTCTCATCAACTGGACCAACATTTAGCGCATACATGAAACCGGATATTAGTGCAAATGGATGGGCTACATTTTCTACAAAAAGATATTACGGGACAAGTTTTGCAGCGCCTCGTGTTGCAGGAGCAGCTGCTCAGCTCATTGGTCATTGTATCGACAATAATATTACTTACACTCCTGGAGCAATTATGACTGCACT
>JBHLPA010000337.1:0-2907 GCA_048939935.1 Promethearchaeota archaeon
TCATGCGTAAAGGCTTTGCCAAAGTATTGACAGCAGATGAAATCATCACAGCCTTATGCTGAAACCACCTGTTGCAAAGCAGGAAATCGGGTCCAAAGTTCTCACGAGCGATGACAATCTTTTTCTCTCCAATCAATTCTGCTTGAATCAACAATCAAATATTGGTTGTCCAATATATTTTGTTTGAAACATTATGACTGATTCAGATAATCCATCTTTCTATGACCTAATCACAATTGTAGCAAATCTCGTTCCTGACTTGCCTAAACCGAGTGAGATTATTGCAGAGATACAAGACAATGATCGGACACTTTGGCTTGAAGGTTGGTGCGACGGTTGTATTGCAGGTAAGGGGTTTCCACCAAAGGGTGAAGGAATGCTACGAGAAAAACTCGATCACCTCCGGGAAATAACGCCAGGATTTCTAGAAGAGCGAGCAAAGAAAAGAGGAATGATTGTTCAATGGTCCGGGTTTATTCCCTTGAAAGATAAGGAGTTCTTATACGGAGTATCCTGGGGAATCTTCCGTAAAGAAATGTAAACAAATCAGGAACTCCATTTTAGACTTATATATCCAACATTCTGTAAATAGAACTGTGTCATTAGTAGCTGTTGTAAAGGGAGAACGTGGTGTTGAACCCGTATTTCGAGCAATGGAATTGATATCATTCAAGGATGCTCTTGAGCCCTATGAAACTGTCTTAGTGAAACCAAATCTGATAACAGGTCACACCTTCGAGACCGGGATAACAACCGATCCAATAGTCATGGAAGCAGTGATTACGAAAATCATGGAACTTGGCAAGAAAGCCATAGTAGTGGAAACAGAGGGTGGGACAACATCACCAGACGAAGCAATCATTGAAACAGGTATAATGGAAGTTATCGACCGATTGGGATCAGAGTATGTCAACATGGGGAAACTTGATGATAAGGTCGAATTGGAAGTGGAGAAACCTCGTGCAATTGAAAAATTCAAAGTGGCCAAAATCGCTTTGGAGTCAGCCATTATCACGGTACCGTCAATGAAGACACTTCATCACACCAAAATCACTATGGGATTAAAGAATATGTTCGGTATGCTCACCACACGTAACAAATACTCCATGCACCAGTATGGAACGAGCAACTTCGTCTATGATATCTGTAAGACCCTACCACCCACACTCAGTGTTATCGATGGCTTCTACGGCAAGTCTGGTAGAGGCCCCTGGAGTGGTACATCAGTGAAGATGGACACAATCGTAGCAAGTGTCGATCCAGTTGCTGCAGATGCAACAGCTGCAAGATGCATTGGCATCGACCCCTACACTATTGACCATGTTCGGTGGCTCCATGAGGCGGGCATGGGCGAGATTACTGATATAGAAGTCATAGGTGATGGCATCGATGCTGTATATCAGAAATGGGATTTAGACCAGGAGTAAGTGTGTACAATGGAGTCGATTATTTTACCAGAGCCTGAGAAACGCGGTGGAAAGACTCTACTGGAAGCCCTATCACTCAGGCAGACTACCCGGAATATTGGTCCGAGAGAGATACCGCTACAAATCCTCTCAAATCTCCTCTGGGCTGCCTTTGGAGTAAATCGTGAGAAGGCATCCTTTAGTAAAAAAGGACGGACAGCACCCTCAGCAAGTAATTCACAAGAGATTGATCTCTATGTTGCTTTGAAGGACGGTCTCTATCTGTATGAGGCAGTCCCACATCAGCTGAAGCTCATTGCTGCAGGTAACTTCAGCATGCTGTCTGGTCAGGGTAGGGCATCAAAGCTCACACAGCAGACACCTGTGAACATCTTCTATGTTGTAGACCTTGAACGTTATGATCTTGGACCTGACCAACCGGACCCGAGGATTGGTGACCCTGAAGTCCAGAAGTCGTATTACTACACAGATACTGGATTCATCGCGCAAAACATCAATCTCTATGCTGCTTCCGAGGGATTAGCTACCTGGTTTCATAACTGCAATAAAGAAAGCATCAGAGCTGAATTCAAGTTACGTTCTAATCAGCTGATTCTGTTTGCACAGACGGTAGGATACTCTTCATAGAAGAGAAAGCATATCGATTTGATTGGTATAGGAGCGCCTAGTGTGAAGATACGTTAGAGTATATGTGTGAGATGATTCTAGAAATCTAATCAGACTGAAATCATAATACTAGCTTCACATGTACGATCTTTGCACGTTCATAAGGCGTATATAGAATATGGCACGCTGAACATTCAGGAGTATCTCCTTGTATGATGACAACCGTCAGTTTTCATCAGAACGCCTCTCATGAGTTCAACTCTTCTCAATTTTCCAAATCTTCACGACTTACTCTCTGTTTTCGGATTGCGCACTCCAAAGCTTTTATTAAACTATTCAACTAAATATTTTATGGAATGTGTTTTCATTCCAAGTAAAAGAAGGAAATCTAAATGCAAGTACGAAAACAAGATGGCACACTAGAGGCATTCATGCCTGAGAAAGTTGTTGTCAGCATTGTGAAAACTGGTGCTCCTTACGAAGATGCAAGAAGCATCGCAGCATCTCTCTCCAACAAATCAGACAATGAGATGCGTTCCTCTGAGATAAGAGATTTTGTACATTCTCAGCTTAAGAGCAGAGGACACAAATCTTCGCTCAAGAATTGGACTGAATACGAGAGAGAAATGAAAGAAAGTAGGACAGAATCGCTTGCAGGAAGAACTTCCACTGCGCAGTCAAAGCATTTAACGCACAGCTGATAGTTTCTTCTCTCCTTTCCGTTCCACGGAAAATAGTCGCTTGATTTTTTAAAGTCAGTTTTAGCGGCTGGTCTGGAACTCCGAAAGGAAGAGCTTCTTCAAAGATCACTTTGTCGAGTTCTTCTTTTCACGAGTCCTCAGACACTATTTTTATTCACTTTAAAATGCCATCA
>JBHLPA010000338.1:0-2903 GCA_048939935.1 Promethearchaeota archaeon
CTTTCAATCCTCAGGACCCATCAATCGCAGGAAGACGTGCCGTCCTTGAGAAAGGAGCTCTAAATCTCAAGAAGAGTCTTCTTGATTACGCCAAAGAGCTTGGTATAACAAAACCGCTGATTGACACTGCAGTAACTGCCATTGGTGCTGGTGCTGGGTCTGCCGCAGCCTTCACTTTTGTGTCCAAGACGGTATACGGGCTTCCTACAGGCTCGGGAGTACACAACGCACCCTCATCATGGACATGGTTACGAAAATACAAGAAAGTGAACCGTGAGAGTTTCTTGAGTGCAGATGTTGCATCAAACCTAATTGTCCAGATGATGGGGGCCGATTTCGTACTCTACGGTCCCATTGAAAATGCTGAACGGGTTTTTCCCATTATTGCGATGGGTGATGTCTTTGCAGCAGAATCCGCCGATCTCGAGTTTGGTATATCGCCTCCAGAAGACCACCCATACAAGAAATTACTCTGATATGGAGTTGGAAGACTTTGAAGAAACATCGTGTTGTGAAACCTCGTTCGATAGGTCTCTCATCACTCCGAACAGGTCCCTTCTATACAGTAGCATCAGTTGAATTGGGGAACACGACGACCAAATGCATTCTCGTCACGACCAACTTGAAAACAGCCGAGATCTATGAGATCGATAAAGAGATACGCTTGACTAGGGATGTGCGTCCACCTAAATCTAATGAAACTATTTTTGGTAGGACTATTTTCGGAGTTAATCTCACCCTTGAGTCGGTTTCTGAGATGATTACTGATGTGTTGAATATAGTATTGAAACGTGCGCGACTTGATGTAGACCGTGACTTACATTTTGTTGTCCGATCCACAGGAGTCACCGCAGGGTTCGCCACACCCTCTGAAGTTGGTGAAATTGTTCAAGCACTTGCAGATGGTTGTCTGAAAGCGGGTGTCCCACCTCGAAAGATGACCGCTTCTTTGTCTCCTGAGAATCTCCCGCCTGGATTGCAAGACTTTACATGGTTAAAGAAGGTGTATTTTGATGGCGCCGTTGCTAGCTCTTTACCCCCTTCCGATACTGATATTGTGGCAAATGAGATGGAGGGAGAGCTTGTTACTGCAGGTATCAAAGGTGCTGCTAAGAGCACTGACATCGATTTCCGTAATCCGGTGATGACTCTCGATTTTGGTACAACTCTTGCAGGTAGAATCACAGACAACAGTTATCCCTATGCAAAAACCATTGGTTCTTTTGCAGGATTGGCAGGTGCAATTCCTGATTCTCTCGTTCGTTTCACTGGATTAGTACCAACAGAGAATGGTTCAGTCCTAGATATTCATCATTCAGGAAGACCAAATGTGACTGAGATTAAGGAAGAGTGGGTTTCTGAGGTAATGAATCTCATCAATGTTGAACCGGTCACTGCAGATTATACAAGATATGGAACAGTCCCTGTGAATGGAACGTCCGCAGCAAAAGCTGGTGTGCTCTTGATTGGGGTTGATGTTGGTAAAAACGGGTCAAAGCTCAATCAACTTCAAGAAATCGGAAAGCGAATCTTCGAAGAAGCTGGAGTGAACTCCCTTCTAGCAGTCATCGACAAAGTTCAAGCCAGTATTGTTCAGAGAATTCTCTCTATAGTAGACCTAGAAGGTCTCATTTTTGGTAATACCTCCCTTGGACTCACCGGTCGGTCAATAATAACTGGACAGAAACCAAAGTTGATTGCTGATAATCTGCACTTGAATAGTGGAGAACTATGGACGACATCTCATGATCTCCTCTTTGTGGAGGATGGATTGGCAATGGGTGCTGCAGTAGCCGCAAGGTGTATGAACTCAATGGGCACAACTCGAAATCCTATGGGTGGTAGAAAGGGTGATGCGTGTATAATGGCTGAGAGGATGAAACTTCAGAGGAAGGGACGTGGATGAGTTTATCTTGTGGTCCTGAGCAGCCTTAGTTGGGTTAGCAGAATGCAAGTTTTTCCAATCAAGACCCGTACAATAACTCCCAACGATGATATCATCGATGTTATTTTAGAAGGAGTTTCGAATATCAACCTCGTTATCGAAGATAATGACATTTTAGTTGTTGCTGAAACCCCTCTTGGGACAACAGAAGGTAGAGTTTTCGCGCTCGCAGATATCAAACCTTCAGCCGAAGCTGTAGAATTAGCTTGTAAGTACGATATGCTTCCAGAAGTGGCTGAGTTAGTTATTCAAGAAGCTGATGAAATTCTTGGAGGTATTCCCCATGTTGTATTGACAATTAAGAATAACACACTGATGGCTAATGCAGGTGTCGATAAGTCGAATGTTCCATCTGGTTACGCGTCCCTTTTACCTATAGATCCCCGAAATAGTGCTGAAAGGTTGCGGAGTAAGATAAAAGAAAGATTGGGAAAAACAATAGGAGTTCTGATCATTGATAGCCGCACACAACCTCTACGTCTTGGAAACATAGGCATGGCCTTGGGTGTTGCTGGATTCTATCCAGTTGCCGATGATCGAGGAAAGACTGACTTATTCGGAAATGAGCTGCGAATCACCAGAAGAGCAATTGCTGATAATCTTGCGTCTGCTTCAACAGCAGTCATGGGCGAGTCTGATGAATCAATTCCTGCCACAATTATTCGGGATGCCCCGGTTGAATTTGTAGACCAATCCTTTGATTCTTCTGAGATGTGGATATCACCAACAGAGTGCATGTATATGGCAATCTTTGAAGAATGGAGACGAAACCAGAGTCATTGACTCCTTATTGCCAATATGAACATACAATCTTATTTAGGCAAGCCTGTTTGAAAGTATGAGACTTAGAACGAAGTTCTGGTTAGAAAAAAGAAAAGTATCTGTAAAATGAAAGTTCGAATTGGAGTATTATAATCCGGAGGACTCGTTATTGACAAAGAAGACAGTACTCATCGAT
>JBHLPA010000339.1:0-2884 GCA_048939935.1 Promethearchaeota archaeon
GAGAACTTCTAAGAAATCTATGATGATACAAGAATCAAATATCCAATGACGAAGAAGATCAGTAAGAACGTAGTTAGCAGTGCCCAATCAAATCTTGGGGAAATTGGGAACATCTTGTTGTTATAGTACTTCAATTCATACTCGCTGTAGACTCCAGTCTTTCCCAGCAGGACGGGTAGGTCTCTTCTGATCTCAATGTTCTGCTTCATTCCTATACGGCACAATGCTGAGTACACCACGGCTGCAAATATCACAGTTCCAATTCCAACCTCCTTTGAAAATACAGCTCCAACGAGGATGATCACTACTATCATGATAAATCCAAAGAAGAATGCTATGAGCTCCACAGCTCTTCTCTTGAAACTCAAATCAGTATAGAACGGTAGTGAAAGCTTAGCTAACCACGCAGTTCCATGCCGTCTAGCAGCCGCCTCACTAACATCTCTGCAGACAATGTGGAGTGTGTCCTCCTCGACAAAGTCATGGAACCACCGACATTGTGCATACTCTGTCTTCGAATAGCCAGCCTTAATCATACTGAACTCTGTTTCATGCCTCTTGGTGATTGCGTTCTTGATTTCCAATCGCTGAATCAAATCTGAGAATTCTGTCTGAAGATATTCACTGTCCTCAAACTCACCGAATTCTTCCTCTTCTTCTTCAACCCATGAATGGTGCTCGTAGCAGAGGTTGTAACTCATGGATCGTGACAATGAGGTGAATAGATAGTACACTCCCGGAAGTATCAACAGAATGAGTACAAGTATGAATACAAACGATAAATCCCGATATAGCATCGAGCCAACAAGGCTGATGACCAATCCCGCCCACATACAGATGATGACTCCACCAATTGCTGTCAGGTGATAGTCGATCTCATAGTCTTGGCCATCGTATTCTGTCATACACCCCAAATCCACCATCTCCAAGGTAAGGTCTTTTACCAGCTTACTATTCCTGAAGGTAACCTTGTGTGAAGTCCAGAAGGTGAAGACAGTCACTCCAATGATTGTCAAAGCAACCAAAAGAAGTCGCAACTCGTTGAGTATCCATGAGAGGACTAGTCCAATGACAGGTAGTGTCGAAAGCAGAACCACACAGGTCAATATGTATAGACCGGGATGGTTTGCTAACAGCCAATCATGAGGTGTCCATGATCGTTTGATGACGAAACGTCCTATCAACCTTCGCAGCTCTGGTTCTGTGGATGCAACTATGTGTAGAGAATCATTCTCTAAATAGGCAGAGGGCTTCGAATCTATCGAGTGCTTTGACTTGAACTCAATCGAGTAGGGAGAAGGCAATCCCTTGCGTTGAAAAACGTCTGTGACTATCTCACGAGCATGTTGGAAATCTAGTTCATCAGTTCTCTGCTCTTTTTCGACTATCTTCGATACTCCCCTATCAGGCTATGATTAGGTGCAAGACAAATAGGGTTTTGCACGATTGCCTAGTCACTATACTCAGCAGTTCCTAGAATCAAGACCGGGGTGTCTTTTTCATCCCTCGTTTCGAAATGAACAACGTGTCGCCCTTCTTCATTAGTTCCTCCCTCGTATACATCGGTCGTGAGGGTCTGGTCTAGTAATACTGGTCTTGAAAATCGAACACTCATGCTCTTCAAGCGTTCTGGGTTTCCATCAAGGAGCCCGTCAACAATCGCCTGTGAGGCAAGTGCCATGGTGCACAGCCCGTGAAGGATAGCTCTGGGAAGTCCGGCGCTTTGTGCAATCTCGTCACTTTTGTGAATAGGATTGTGGTCTCCTGATGCCTCGGCATATCTTACACCTTGGTCTGCAGTGACTATCGACTCATGTTTCACAAGCACCTTTCCTTTCTTAGGCTCACTATCTGGTACTGAAGGTTTTCTCTCTCCCGCTTTCTTTTCTCCCCTTACTAGTATACGGTAGTCAATCTCGACTACGATGTCATCATCCCGTTTCATATGTATCAACAGGTCCAATATCTCGTTGACTCCACGAGTTTCAATGTTAGCAATCTTCGCAGTGGTGTGAACCTCGTCCCCAGGTTTGAGAGTACCCCTCCATCTCATCTTTTGGTCTGCATGGACAGCTCTGAGAATGTTGAAGTTCATCTCCTCTGAATCATCTCTAAGCTGGCTCAGGACGTCTGGGAGGAAGACGACCGGATAAATGGGGGGTATAGTTAATTCGTAATCAGATTCTGTGCCCAGATAACGAGGATTCTTCTCATTGGTCGCGAGCGCATATTTCCGGATGCTCTCTGCATCAACAACCTGAGGACCAACATGATACTCTTTTCCAATAAATATGCGATTCAGTTTAGTGGACTCATCAGCCAAGGACTGCCCTCCTGACTTCTCTTATCACTTGTTGTACGAAGTTAGTAATTAGTCTATTTGATTATGGGGAACTTCAGAACAAAGACATACCATCCCGAACTCTCAAGGAATGCTTCCTTATAACCGCGCCTTCTGCAGAGAGCAATGACCGCTGAGTGATCAGAATAGTGTATGATTCCGTCAAACCCATTCTGAGAAGCAAAGCTCTCGAAAAAGTCAAAGAACTGGTGACCATAGCCCCTTCCCCTATGTTCTGTCCGTAACCAGAGCTCGTGAAGTTCCACGAGGTTTTCCTTCTGTCCCCCAAAAAGGGCTCTTAGAGTTTCTTTGTCATCATCATCCCTCGGATCACCTTGAGTCATCTCGTCTGTGCTTGTTTCATGCCATATGCAGTGGCCCACAATCTCAGTTGTATCGGTCCAGATGATCAAATGTCTGATGTCATTCTCAACATGAAACCTCTCATCATCGCCTAGCTTGAACTCTCCTGGGTCTCGAGATGTGCGATTGATATAATACTCGTGAAGGTCACTCAATGTGCTGTAGTATCTTTTAAACTCA
>JBHLPA010000340.1:0-2869 GCA_048939935.1 Promethearchaeota archaeon
AGTTTGAGGTTACTAAAAATCTTATCAAAGTCTATCTCACCTTCCCCAATTGGCAGATGAGTGTCATATCGCACAGCAAGCTCACGAATCTCTCCCTGCGAGACCTCTCGGTCCTGTTTCATCTTTAGAACATCATCCAACATCTGCGATCCATTATTATCATGGACATTGATCATCACGATTTTATCGTAGAAAGATACGATATGGTCCAATGCTCTGTTCCGTAATGCTAGAATCTGTCCATGCCCAATGTCCAAAGCCATTCTCATGTCAGGGAACAGGTCGAACAACAGCTGAGTTTCTGTGTAATAGAGACCCAGTGTCTCAATAGCAAGTGTCACTCCTGCTTCTTTCGCTGCCTCACACGCCAGTGGAAGTGCTTCTAGGAAGACATCGATGTCGTGGTCATCATAGAAGAGTGTAGACAACATAGTGTGGAAAGTCACAACTTCCGCGTCAATCTGCCGTCCCAGGTCAATGTACGGTACGATTCCCTGACTCAGCTCTATTGGTTTCCAATCAGGATTACTTGGCAAATGAAGCGTGCACGGAATACCGGCATTATTCAAGTCCGCTTTCGCTTCAGCAAAGTTGATACTGAAGTTAAGATCCATTCGTAGGTCCACAAAGTCAGGCTCGTTCTTAATGGCGGCCTTAACCTGTTCATTGTTGCGTGCGAAAGTACCAATCTCCATCTGTTTCGACCTTGACTCCGATGATATCTATCTGCCTTTTCTGAGTTTTGGTGGTACTTGAACGTTCAAATGTTACGTTTCTAAACATGGGCGATACTGTTATTAGACGAGTAGCGGTTTCAAGTTTCAGAGACGCTATTCAGCGGAGCGTTTGAACACTGCCAGACAATGTTGACTATCTCTTTAAGCTGGTCTTTCTAGGAGAGGGAGCAGTAGGTAAGACAAGTCTGGTGGGACGCTATGTATACGACAGCTTTGAGGGCGACTATTTAGCTACTATCGGCACTGACATCCATGTGAAGATGGTCCATGTTGATGAGACTGTAGTAAAACTGGTTATATGGGACATTGCAGGCCAAGACAACTTTTCACAGCTCCGCAGAGCATACTACATGAATGCCTCTGGTGCATTCTTTGTCTTTGACACAACAAGACCTGAGACCATTGAACGCGTTGACGAATGGCTGAATGCTCTTTTTGCAGTGACTGGTAAAATCCCTATCGTGCTTCTCGAAAACAAGGTAGACCTTGAAAGTGCTATCGATGAATCAATGAAGAATGCAGTGAAAGAAAAACACAACATTCCTATCCTTCAGACTAGCGCAAAAGAAGATACAAATGTTGAAGAAGCTTTTAGAGAAATGACTCGTGAAATACTAGACAAGTCACGTGAAAAGAGTGTCTAGTCATGAGTAACAGGAGTTATGTAAAAGTGACAAGTTCGGAACCGGACTTCGTATATAAGCTGGTATTCCTAGGTGACAGTGGTGTTGGAAAGACATCACTTGTTCAAAGATACGTGTACGACAGTCTTGCGCCAGATATAGGACGTACAATTGGTGCCATGCTTCATGTGAAGTCAGTGGACTTTGAGGGGGCAAAACACAAGCTGGTCGTATGGGACCTTGGGGGGCAGGTTGCGTTTGCAGCTCTACGAGAACAATACTGTTCCCATGCCTCTGGAGCATTCTTTGTATTTGACAGAACACGTTTAGAGACCTTAGGACATATCGATGACTGGTTGAACTCGCTTTATTCAGCAGCAGGAGAGATACCAGTGGTTGTGGTTGAGAATAAAATCGACTTGGAGTCTGCCATCTCAGAGGAACAAATCAATGGCATTATTGAAACGCGGGATTTGAAATGGATTAGGACAAGTGCCTTAGAGAACCAGAATGTGAATACCGCTTTTGAGGAACTTGTCAAGATGATTCGCTCATCTAAAGAATAGATTGATCTTCTACGGGGAGAAGGGATGATATCAGATGCAGATACTCAGTAATGAGAATATCTTCTTTGTTTCTTTTTTGCTGGTCTTTTTAGTAGGATGGATCTTGCGTGCATACTTCAGTAGGAATTCCCCGGACTATAAGAAGTCTCTATCTGAATTGAAACGACAGCCACTGGAACACGAAACTCCTCTTAGTCTTGGATTACTATCATCGTTTGGAATCATCCTTTTAGTAGGAGTGATAATCTATGCCTTCTACCCATCGGTTTTCCCTTGGATGCAATTACCTGTTCCAAGCTTGGCAAGATGGGTAGGAGTAATTATGGGAGTAATTTGCTTACCTCTAATTGGTTGGATTCAATCAGCACTTGGTGAATCGTTCTCAAAAACGCTGACAATTCAGGAAGGTCATGAATTAGTAACCACGGGGCCGTATAGTAGAATACGTCATCCTATTTATTCGGTTCACACCTTCTGGTTCCTATCATGGTTCTTGATATCTACTAATTTACTATTTGCAGTTTCGTGGATAATATGGATTATTTACCTGCAGGTCCGGATTCCACAGGAAGAACAGATGCTGATCGAACAATTCGGGAATGAATATGAAGAGTATATGAAGAGAACAGGGAGATTGTTCCCTTAATCCAAAAGACTTGCAGACTCTCCTTTGTATGCGAGTCCTAGCTTCACACGCTTCCCGGTGACCATGTATGATGCTGACTCAGCTATAGAGATTGCTTGGTCTGCCGCACGTTCACAATACCTGCCAACAATGATATAGTACATGGCAAGTTCACTGATGTCTCGGCGTCTGTTTAGGTAACCTGCAATCTCTTCGAACATTTCCGCAGCTTCTCTATCACTCTGTGCTTCCAGTTTTTCAAGTTCATCAATCTCAGAGAGATCCCCTTCAAGAACTGCTCTCATGCTCACATCAATG
>JBHLPA010000341.1:0-2854 GCA_048939935.1 Promethearchaeota archaeon
CTTCTCTGTCGTTTCTTAAATCATCGATAGATTGGATATCCTTCATCATTGCTCCAAGTCTATCTAAGAGACTCATAACTCCTAGGTTGAAGATATCCCCAAAAGTTCCGTCAATAGCGTAAAGAACACGTTTCCTACCTCGTCCTGTCTGATCGTAATCCCTTCTACCTTCAACAACCCCCAGAGCTTCTAGCTGTGAGATTATCAACCCTGCATTTGCGCGTGAATATCCTGTGGCTTTGCAGATGTCATCTGAACACATACGATTTCCAGTATCATAACTTTCCATGAAGAGTGCTGCTAGAACCGGTCCTGCGTTTATGGATAGTCCTATCCATTTAGCCACCTTCTCAAATAGTCTTGTTATCGGACCTTTGAGAAATCCGTTGCTATTTGCCATGTTATGCACTTTCTATTTATTCAGCTGTTTAGCGAACCTAAGCCTTGCTGCTATTTTGATAATTTCGCTAATCCATATATGATTATTGGATAAAAAAACTACCTAAAAACCATCGTCAATCTCTCGTTCTACTATAAATAAGACATCTTTTCCAGAGTAATTTCCTTTGGCAAACCTAGTGCTTGTTTTGATTTTAGTACCTTTAATTCCAGTCAGTGTCAAGTTTAGTTGGACAATCTTCCCATCCGCGATACCTTGTAGAACATTCTTAATTTCAGCATGATTTGATTTATGATGGATATCTAGAATACTCATACCATCAAGGGAATTCTCGAGAGCTCCAAGTTTTTCATTTGCTGTGTCATTTGCATGGATAATCAAACCAGTGTTGTCTACTACGAAGAAAATGTCTCGAAATGAATCAAACAGCTCCATCATCTCTGTTTGTGATTGAATAATCGATTTCTGTGCCTTTACTCTTGCCATATAGGCTCCAATTTGAACTGCTATGGCCTCCAAGGTGTAACGGTCAGTTTTTGGAATTTCATCGTGAGAGTGAGACCCAAGGCTGAGGATTGCAACAGTTTCATCCTCAAAAAGAACTGGTATAATAGCTACCGCTGTAAGGTCTTCATAGTCGCTCAATTTTCGTAGCGACTCATCTATTTCATTTCTAGAAACATACAGGGGTTCATTAATCTCGAAACTTCTTTCTTCCCCCAGAATACTCTTGAGAAACTGAGAGGAGATACCTTGGCTTGTTGAAAGATCAAGTTGTTTTGTCCTATTATCAACCAGAAAGATTCCACCACTATCGACACCCTCGAGATGTACGGCAGCTTTCAGAATCCTGTCTAGTGCGTCAATCAAATTCTCTGTTTTGCAGAGAGTGTTTCCGAGTTCACGTTGAAGTAATAAAGAATCTTCAACCTTTTTTCTCTCCGTAATTTCCTCCATCAATTGTTCATTGACTTTTGTGAGTTCAGCTGTTCTCTCTTCCACTCGATTCTCCAGATCACTGAGTGTCTTTGATACAGCTTCTTCCTGTCTCCTCGACTCAACTTCTGCAGTTATTCGATTTGCTAATTGTGAGAATAACTCCCTGAATTCCTCCGTCCCTTTCTTAAGATAGTAATCTGCTCCTAAATTCAGGGCTCTTATTGCCACAGATTCTTGGCTTCTTCCTGTAAATATGATAAATGGAATATTAGGATTGAATTCTCTGACCCACTCTAGTAGCTCAAGTCCTGTCATACTATCATGTCCGAGGAAATGGTCACAGACGATTGCATCAAATTCCTCTTCCTCGATGAGTCTGAGTGCTTCCTGATCTGTAGTGGCTGATACCAGTTGAATTCGTTCATCCTCACGCGTTAGGAATTTTCCTGCAAGAAAAAGTAGGTCCTCATCATCATCTATAACCAGGACCCGTATCTTCATTTCCTCTCCACCTAATTTCCTAGAGTTTGTGCCAATGCTCACGAATCGATTCTATTCGTGTTTGAAACCAATTGTAACAAATAGATATTATACTTGTCATTTGTTTATTATCAAGGAATCATAAAGAAAGGAAGAAAGCCCAGTATAGAAACTGGGCTCATGCTCTATTAAGAGGTTGTTTGTTTAGGTCTGAGAACAAAGACATATACCAAGATAACAATGCCTGCAGCAACTATCAAAACAACGCCTACTATCAAGGGAACTAAGTTTTGCGGAGGTGGTTCCTGCCCAGAGGTTACTGTATATCCAATCTGAGTGCTTTGGGATACCTGTCCGAAAGTATCTGTTGATTCAATATAGAAATGAATTACCGTTCCTTCAACTTGACTTGGGATTGTAGCATTGAAACCATTGCCAGTATCAAACATAGCTATTTCTGTCCAATCCCCTACATTAATCTGATAATGAAGCATCACAGACGCAAGACTTGGATCGTACACCTGCGCTGAAACATTCACATCCGTGTCCGAAATTGTTGGAGTATAAGATATGCTGGATATTTCTGGTGCTGGATCGTTATAGAGATAGACATCATCGAATAGAACCTCAATATTCCCTGCTGAGTCGGCTTCTCCATAGAGCATAATACTCTCCACTGTACCATTAGGTGCAACGCCAAAAGCTGACTCATAGTCATCGTAGAGATTTCTCATTAGATTGTTCCATACACCCTGAGAGTTGTGTCCAGACACTAGAATGAACTCATCAAATCCATTTTCTGTTGGAACTGCTGAATTGTTTGCAAGGATATAAGCAAGCGATTGTTCATCCAAGTAGACTTCGATGTATAGAAGGTTATCCGCATCAACAGACCAATCTTCAATACGCCAGAATAAGTCTAACCAGAGATCAGTATTCTCATTTATCTGATAGAGATTCGGGTACTGCTGACCATCAAAATATTCACCATTTTCTAGTGCTAGTCTGGCTGCTCTAGAACCTGAGTGGGCGTTG
>JBHLPA010000043.1:0-11503 GCA_048939935.1 Promethearchaeota archaeon
TGAGGCCTAAAATCTGAGTTTGTTTCTTTGTTGTTTTTCCATTGAAATATCGATTCATTGAGATGATGAAGGGAAGTTGAATCATAAAGAGGATAATGAAAAATGTGGGGAAAAGGTATGTACCACCTGTGTTTATTCCAATTATCGAATAGAACTGCCCAAACATTGATGAATTAGTCGAAAACCATCCTGCTCCGAAGTACGCGACTTCGATAGAGTAGGTAGTGATGCTTAGTGAGATGTCGTAGGGAACAAGAAAGACGAGTAGTGGCATCACAAGTTTTACTGACACACTTTGAAGAAGACGTTTGTTGACTAGTGGTTTCCATTTGAGTGTGTATGAATAGATGAGAGCAAGGATTGAGAAGACGATGAGTGCCAGAATCGTTACGTTTTGGTTGTAAATCATCGTATCAAAATGCGACTTGTACGGTCCAAAGGTTATACTGTCCCATGGCGATTCCATTGAGTTCCCCATTGTATCGTTTGCCCAATAATAATGACCTGAGCTAAATCCATAGAGAGGTCCAGCAATTGTGTGAACATATCTGTGTGGATCTTCCATCGTAGGTTGATACTGCATCTCAACAAACACAGTCTCGGGAAACGGTGGTATACAACCTCCCCCACCGACATAGATGCGGTAGTAAAGAAGGACTGTATCAACTCCAGAAGGATCCTCAACTGATACTTCATATGTAAAAGATGGCAATGGAGGAGTTCCTTCAGGACTGGTTTTATTGAAGAAAATATAGGTTAGTTCTGGTGCCTCACAGTCGATGTCGAAAACTGAGGGGTATCGGTCAACACTTCCTGCTGAACCGTCTATTTGGACTGTGCCACTTCCTACGTATCCATACCAATTATTCCCTCTGCTAACATTGTCATCCCAAATGTTGTCCTCTCCATAATCAAGTGCCATTTCATATTTTGCGCATCCGATATTGTTGTAGTAGATAGAATTGTTAGTAGCCGGTAGCCCTGGGTAGTGTGTTTCATCAGAACGGATGCGAATTCCCTGATACCTACTTTGATAGAGTGTATTGTTTCTTACAATAGTATGAGATGAAACGTGTATTGTGATTGCTGAATATGCATCAACAATTGTGTTGTTCTCTACAAGGGTAAAATTCGAGGCGTCACAGTCTATCCCATCAGATTTTCTGAGCTGGTTATTCAGTACTTGACAATAGCTTGTAAACTGAAGAAAGATCCCATTGCCATTAGTGATTTGATTGTTGAGAATGACTCCATTTGTTACATTTCTCAGTTCAAATACACCTGTATTTTGAAAGACGCAGTTTTGAACAACAAAGTAGGTTCTCGTATTCCTGATAAAAACAAGCGGGGTATTTAGATCTGACAGTACAAATGGGTTACTACTTGAGCCATTCCCAGGCCAACCTTGACTCACGAAGTCTGAGTCGCTTGTAATCCAAAGCTCTTCATACTCTGAATCTTGAGCAAGATCATGGTTTACATCGAGTTCAACCATAGAATTAGTTACAAAGGGCATGATAACTGCAATCAATAGAACTAATGCAATCGCAGTTCTCACATCATACATAGAAACAAATCCCTCAGCAAATATAGTGAAGTACCTCTTCAAATCTCTTGAGTTTCTTCAAACACAACGACAACCTTTTATGCGGACTCTTGACGGTGGGTCCAGCCTTTTGAGGTAGGTCACTCGCCGAACTTGGATGAGGTGGCCTGTTCTCAATGAGATTGGTGACAGACAAATGCCCACGGTCTATGATATTCCTGCAAATATCCTCATACGACGACTCGCTCAGGACCTGAAGTCCAGAGAGGAGATCACCGCTCCAGATTGGATGCAGTTCGTAAAGACTGGTGCCCATAAGGAACGAGCTCCTGATGACCTTGACTTCTGGTATGTAAGATGTGCAAGTATTCTCCGGAAGGTGTACATGAACGGGCCAATCGGGACTGAAAAGTTACGCATTGCGTATGGAGGCAGAAAAAGACGTGGTGTAAAACCAAACAAGTTCCAGAAGGGGAGCGGGGCTATTGTTAGAACCGCACTCCAGCAGCTCGAGAGAGCTGGTTTCGTCAAGAAAGAAGGAAAGAAGGGTCGGATAATGACCAATATTGGTAGGTCCTACATGGACAAACTGTCAGCAACTCTCAAGAAGGAACTCTCACAGGCAATTCCAGAACTTGAGAAGTACTAATCTAGGTGACAAGGTACAATGAGTGATGATGAACTCGAAGCCATCCGTCAAAGAAAAGAGGCGCAACTTCGAGAGCAAGCACTCAGGGAACAAGCATCTGAGCAACAAGCAGCTGAGGTTCAAGCACAGAAGGAGGCTCTGTTAAGACAGATCCTGACTCCTGAGGCGCGTGCTCGACTCACAAATGTCAGATTGGTAAAACCTCAGCTAGCAGAACAAATTGAGCTACAGCTCATCCAACTGGCTAGCTCGGGTAGACTGCGAAGCCGGGTGACCGACGAACAATTGAAAGGGCTCCTGCAACAACTCCAAGGAAAGGAACGTGAACGAAAAATATCATTCAGATGAATGGCTGCCAAAGGTGAATAAAATGGCAAGGAACAAACCACTAGCAAAGAAACTGAGAATGGCCAAAGCGATGAGAAGCAACTCCTCAGTACCTACATGGGTCATTGTCAAGACCGCCGGTAAGTTGAGAAGAACACCTACGCAGCGAAACTGGCGTCAGTCTAAGTTAAAGCCATAGAAGGGTGGACATAGATGTCTAAGAAGAAGAAGAAAGAAACAGAGGTCTCTGAAGAGGAACCTGAAATTGAAGAGGTTGAAGAGATCGAGGAAGTTGAAGAAGCACCTGCTGACGCGAAGGAAGTAAAAGCACCTGAGGAAATAGAAGAGCCTGAAGAGGAAGAAGAGATTATTGACGAGCGAATCTATACTGTACCATTGAGAAAAGCGTACTGGACAGGGAGTAGACTTCGTAGGTCAAACAGAGCTGTCAGAGTTCTCCGTGAGTTTGTAGAGAGGCACATGAAGCCGGAGGAATTGTTTATCCAGCCAGAGGTCAACGAACGAATCTGGGCAAAGGGTATTCAGAAACCGCCACGACGGGTGAGAATCCGAGCAACGAAGAATTCAGACAATCTTGTACGTGTCTATCTAGCGGAGGGATAGCCGGGAATGATCGCCCGAACAGACTTCGAGGGCGATTCAAACGTTGGAGCTTTTGGAATCGCCACAGACCGTTTTGTATTTGTCAGTTCTAATATGTCAGAGAAGAGTCTAGATGTATTAGAAAAAGCATTCAACCTACCTCTGGTACAGGCTACAGTGGCAACTCTTGATGCAATAGGTCTTGTTTCTGTGGCGACATCAAACGGGATTCTTGTTCCGTACACAGTTTCTGATGAGGAACTAGCCGAGCTGAAAAATGCCTCGGATATCAGAGTTGATTGGTTGGATGACAAAATGACCGCACTTGGAAACATTATCATTGCAAATGATAGCGGTGCCATGTGTCATCCCGACTTTGACTTCAAAGCTAGGCAGAAAATCTCAGACACACTTGGAGTAGAGGTAGTCCCCGGTAGTCTAGCAAAACTACCAATTGTCGGTGCAAATGCAATAGCAACAAACCAAGGTGCGATAGTCCACCCAATGGCTACGACTGGTGAAATTGAACTCCTAGCACAGCTGTTAAAAGTACACGTAGAAGTCGGAACAGTGAACAGAGGAAGTCCATACACGAGTTTAGGTGTAATGGCAAATATTGATAGTATGATTGCAGGAACTGAAACAACAGGTGTCGAATTGGCACACATTAGTCAGGTCTTGGGATTTGTATGAATGAGGTGTAACTTGGATGAGTAAGATTTGGCGTGCATCAGGCGTCTACAAAAAGAAGAAGAGAATATTCAGATTCAACAGGGAACTACTCGGTGACAAGGATTCCCATGTCAGGGAAAGAATCCTCTCTGAGTTGGGCAGTCGACATAGAGTGAAGCGCAGGGAAATCACAATCAATGAAATCAAAGAGATCAAACCCGAAGAGATCACTGACATAAACCTGAGAAAACTACTAGGACTGGAGACGGAGTTCGAATGACCGAAGATTCACAAGCTACGCTTGAAAAGATGTATACTGAACAACAGATGGCTGAAACGAATCTTTCTCTATTGCAGCAACGTATTGAAGTTGTCCAAGTATACCTCACTAACTATCGATCTGGCCTCGTAGTTCTAGAAGAGATTGAGAATAGAAAGGAAGGCGAGGAGATGCTGATGAATATTGGAGGTAGCATCTTCGTCCAAGCCAGTCTTGCTAACAAAGACAAAGTACTTCGTGGAATAGGAAACGGCGTTCGCATAGAACAGAGTGTTTCTGATGCTAAAACCGCAATCAATGAATCTATCAAAAAACTAGAGGAGCAGCTTGATTCTCTGACCCAAGACTATCAGAGGTTATACGCATACTCCACTCAACTAAATTCTCAGTTCCAACAATTAGCAGCACAGATGCAAACTGCAAAGAAACCTACTGAGGAGGAGTAGCCTAGTTGTTCGAGAAGCTCAGAGGAGCACTTGATACAGCAATAACTAAAGCTACAACTAGAGAACTTAATGAAAAGAATCTCAAAGATGCAATATGGGAGCTTCAAATGGTCCTCATTCAAAATGATGTGGCCGTAGAAGTTGCTGAACATATTTGTGACCTCACTAAAGAGAAGATACTCGGTAGAAGAACTGGAAGACTTGAAAATATCACACGTGTCTTCAAATCAGCTATTCATGAATCAATCTTAGAGGTTCTCACTCCGGAACACCCACTCGACCCAATAGAATTTGCCAGAACACAGAAGGAGAAGGGTAATCCTACCACTATTCTTTTTGTTGGAGTCAATGGTACGGGAAAGACAACCACATTAGCCAAACTTGCCAGTATATTCAAGGCAAATGGATTCTCTGTCGTGATAGCGGCAGGGGATACCTTCCGGGCAGGGAGTATTGAACAGCTAGAGAAACACGCAGAAAGGCTTGGAATACGAGTGATAAAGCAGGACTATGGTTCTGATGCGGCTGCAATTGCATACGATGCGGTAGCTCATGCAAAAGCACGACACATAGACGTTGTCCTGATTGATTCCGCAGGAAGAATGCAGAGTAACAAGAATCTCCTTGAAGAGATGAAGAAGATTGTACGTGTAGCAAGCCCAGACCTAAAGATTTTCGTTGGAGATGCTCTAGCGGGAAATGATGCACTCTCTCAAGCAAAGGAGTTTCATAATGCGATTGGCATAGACGGTGCAATCCTTACAAAAGTGGACGCAGATCCTTCAGGAGGAGCAGCGCTTTCAATTACATTTGTTACCGGAAGACCTGTGATCTATGTAGGAGTAGGTCAAAACTACCAAGACCTCAAACGATTTGACCCAGATTGGTTTGCAGAGAGGCTCATATCTGAGAATTGAACAATTGGACAGTTTTTTATACAACTCACCTATGATGGCGTGATAGAACACCTTGAGTTGTGACCAATGAGCCTGAAAGGTAGAAACTTTGTAGATCTCGCGGATTTTGAGAGATTCGAACTAAGACAGATTTTGGACAATGCACATGATTTGAAGTTAAAACAGAAACGCGGCGAACCACATGAGATTCTGAAAGGAAAATCATTAGCAATGATATTCATGAAGTCGTCCACCAGAACCAGAGTTTCATTTGAGGTCGGGATGACTCAACTTGGTGGTCATGCACTCTTTCTCCAACCAAGCGGAACACAGCTTGGCAGAGGAGAAACAATCGGGGATACTGCAATGGTCCTGAGCAGATATTGCGACGTGATTATGGCGCGTGTATTCGGACACAATGAGGTCGAAGATCTTGCCAAATATGCCACAGTCCCTGTTATTAATGGACTATCAGACCTGCTTCATCCATGTCAGATAATGGCAGATATGCAGACAATAGAGGAACACAAAGGACATCTTGCGGGCCTCAAGATAGCCTATGTTGGTGATTCTAACAACGTCAGTAACTCAATCATGCAGGGTTGCACAATCATGGGTATGGATGTCACTATCGGTTCACCAAAAGGTTACATCCCATCTGATAAGATGATGAAGAAAGCTTCAGCCCTCAGTGAAAAGTATAGTACAACTATGGAAGTTGTCAATGACCCGAGTGAAGCTGTAAAAGGAGCAGATGTGATCTACACTGACACCTTCTTCAGCATGGGACAGGAAAAGTCAAAGGAGAAGGAGGATGCTCTCATGCCATTCCAAGTGAATAAAGCGCTAGTTGACAAGGCAAAGAGAGATGTCATTGTTATGCACTGTCTACCTGCTCACCGCGACGAGGAACTGACCTCCGAAGTGATGGATGGTCCTCATTCAGTGGTGTTTGATCAGGCTGAGAATCGACTACATGCGCAGAAAGCGATACTAGCACTCATTGTATAAGGAGCGAACAGCTTGCCTGGTGAAGTTGTTGCAATTGGTAGGACCAATGTCGATATCGACATGAGGGTCGAAAAACTCCCGAAGGTAAATGATCATATTATTTGTGAACACGGAAGAATTGCCTTTGGAGGGTCAGCTGCCAATTTCGCTAGTCAGAGCGCGCGACTAGGTATCAAAACGATGCTCGTGAGCTGTATTGGTGACGATGTCTATGGCCAGCTTGCGATGAAAGAGGTTACTCGTTCAGGGGTGGACACAAGTTGCCTTCTAGTTCTGGAGAATCAACCTACTGGAATCTTTGTCCATGCTCATGACGGAAATGGCGACCGAATGGTTGTCGTCGAACCGGGTGCAAACAGGTTCTTAGAAAAAAGAGTCTTAGAAGAAGAGAAACTACTTGATAGTAAGCTAGTCCATATTGCTGGATCGTTCCCCATGCTAATTGATAGGGTAACCGAACTGACAACATCGTATGGAATGATTCTTTCCCTGGATCCAGGACGTGCAGGGATGCAACTGGACTATGAAAAAATATTGAGAAGATCTGATCTCCTTTTTGTAAATCAATTGGAGTTGAGAGAGTTCTTCAATATCAATCCAAACGAACGCGCGCTGCGAGCCTTTGCAAAGACATTCCCTGGAATAGTTGTAGTAAAGATGGGAGATAACGGAGCAATAGCGACTGATGGATTTGAGTACTGTACATCAAAGGTCTTTGAGGTTCCAGTTGTTGACACGCTAGGCGCAGGTGACGCATTCGCAGCTGGATTTGTTACAGCCTGGATGCGTTCAGAACGGATTGAGCAGGCGTTGAATGTGGCAAATGCTGTGGCTGCACTTACTATCACTAAAGAAGGAGCTCAAAATGGCCAACCAACTCTTGATGAAACAGCCAAACTCCTCAGGCGTCATCAGATTTCGATTGATTCAATCCTAAAGACCTTCAAAAGACGAGAAAGGCCAAAAGGAAAGTCAAAGAGCAAGAAAAGCCAAAAGTCAAAGAAGGGACGTCGCAATAAATGAGTATTACCTCGGTTATATTCTACTTCTAATTATCACATTACCTGGATAACAACATCATCTAGATGTGAGTGGAAATAGTATGCACCCGTTACTAGAAGAAGTCCTCAAATCATCAGGTAGCAAACGTGAAGCACCTGCGAAGAAAGCAAAGAAAATGCCAAAATCAGCCACAACTGATGAAGAACTTGCTAGTCTGCTAGAGTCAGTCAATGCAAGAATCTTAGTAGTTGGAGTTGGTGGAGCTGGAAATAATGCAATAACGCGCCTAATGGAAGTAGGTGTTGAGGGTGCAGAAACCCTTGCTGCGAACACGGATGCGCAGGATCTTTACTTTTGCAACTCACATCACAAGTTACTATTGGGTAAGGAAACGTGTGGAGGATTAGGAGCTGGTAACAATCCTGATATTGGTGAAGCAGCCGCCATCGAATCGTATGAAGATATCAAAGACGTTGTACGAGGGGACCTTGTGTTCATCACTGCAGGAATGGGTGGAGGAACGGGAACTGGAGCTGCAGCCCACATTGCAAAAGCTGCAAAGGAGAACGATGCACTAACAGTAGCTATTGTTTGTCTTCCCTTCGATGTGGAAGGAGCAACCCGTAAGAAGAATGCAACCAGGGGTCTCAACGCGTTGATGGAGCACGTTGACACACTCATTGCAATTCCTAACGAGAAACTGCTTGAGATTGCCCCAGACCTCTCTCTGCCAGAGGCGTTTATGGTTGCAGATGAGGTTCTTGTCAGAGCTGTAAAGGGAATTGCTGAACTTATTTCAAAACCAGGTCTTGTGAACCTAGACTTTGCTGATGTGCGCACCACTATGAAGAATGGTGGTGTGTCAATCATTGCTCTTGGAGAGGCACGTGGTGAGGATAGGGCTGAAGATGCAGTGATCAATGCTCTTCGCAACCCACTGATAGATGTGTCAATCGAGAATGCTAGAAATCTTCTGGTCAATGTTAGCGGGAACGCAGATCTACAGCTTTCAGAAGCAAAGCGAGTGATTGAGATTGTCACAGAACAGGTCAATCCTGGAGCAGAGATCATCTATGGCGCACTCATAGTACCAGAGTTGGATGATAGACTGAGAGTGACCATTATTGCGTCAGGAGTGAATTCTCCATATGTCTTTGATAAGACAGAACCATTCACACCCCTAGTCGAAGACCTGAAGAGCGACTTGGGTATTCCAAAGCTCACTTAGGAAAGTATGGATACTCAGCAAATGTTAAAAGCGGACCAAGGCTGACTCCAACCGACCTCTAATACTGCAAAAGCAGTATAATTCAAGGATGTGAAATAAAATGGGTGTTGGTGACTTCATCAACGAAAGCAGACGTATTCTGAAACTGGCTACAAAGCCATCCAGAAAGGAACTCTGGTTGAGCACTAGAGTTAGTCTACTTGCAATGATCCTTGTAGGGATGGTCAGCTTCATAATTCAAATTGTTATGACCCTGCTCACAGGCAACTGGGGTGTCAACCTATCCTAGTCTACCTATTGACGTATGAAGCTTCTAACATTTGGAGGATTTTCCCTTGGAAACAGGCACAAGTATCTATGCAGTGCGTACAACAATTGGACAGGAACGTAGCGTCACAGACCTGATTACTACTGCAGTGATTGGTGAAACTGACGTCTGGCGATGCCCATTCTGCTCTGAAGAGTTCTCGTCTGAAAAGGCGACAAAGGAGCACATGAGTAGTTGTAAGAAGAAGAAAAAGAAGACGGGGAAACCTCAATTAGTATCAACAAACCAATTGCTTGGGCGTGTTAAGGCGATTCTTGTTCCTGAGACATTGAGAGGCTATGTCTTCATTGAAACGACAGAGTTCAGAGATGTTGAGATCGCTATTTCCGGTGTCCCCCATGTACGAGGTCGAGTTGGGGGCAAAGTCAGTCTGGAAGAGATTGACAAATTCCTAGCTCCACCACCAGCTGCAGAAGGAATCTCAGTGGATGATGTTGTAGAGATCATCTCAGGACCATTCAAGGGAGAACGCGCAAAGGTTGTGCGTGTGGATGCTGGAAAAGAGGAACTCATTCTCGAACTTCTAGATAGTCCATACACAATCCCTGTCAGAGTGCATGCAGACTTTGCAAAGATTGTAGAACGAGCAGAGAAGAAAGTAGAACTAGTAGAAGAGAGTGAAGAGGAAGAAGAAATCGTTGATGAAGATGCCTTCGACGATGAGGATTCATTCTGGGCTCATGAACCTGATGAAGATGAATAGTCCCAATGAAATTTCAGATTCACTGTGCGCTGTCGTAATCCTTAAAACAGAATCTCACCCGAGCGATTCTATCCTCTTAATCTGACATTGACGCATCGACGTCGTGTCTGGGGTGATGAAAAGTGACAAAGAATGCAGTAGACCTCATAGGATACGCTACGGGTTTTGTCCTAATGATGGTCGACCTTAACGGATGTGTTGTGTACGCACCGAGTGTACTGCATCAGGAGTCGTGCTAGAAATGAGCGAAAAAGACGTAGTAGTAGACGCAATGGTTGAAGGAGGCAAAGCCAGCGGTGGTCCTCCAATAGGTCCTGCGCTTGGTCCAACTGGTGTAAATATCTTCCAGGTTGTGACAAAGATCAATGAGGTTACCCAACCATTTGCAGGATTGAAAGTACCTGTAACAATCATCGTCAACCCAAATGACAAGAGTTTCGAGGTCGAAGTGGGAACACCACCAACGAGCGCATTGATACTAAAGGAAGTTGGTGCAGCTAAAGGCTCTGGAGAGCCTAATTCAAACATTGTTGGTAATATCACCATGGACCAGTTGAAGACTGTAGCAAAGGGAAAGGCAAGTGACCTCTCCGCCCTGACATTGAAAAGCGCAGTGATGATAATTTCGGGCACTTGTGGTCAAATGGGCGTCACAATTGAGGGTAAGACAGCAAAGGAATTCCAAACGGAAGTCCGAAACGGTGTATGGGATGCCCAGCTGGATGAGCCATTACGGGAGTGATAGCACATGTCATATTCTATTAAACAGATTGAGACTGCGGTTGCTGAGGCCCGTGCAGAGGGAGAGAAGAGAAAAATCAAGTTTGAACAGAGCTTCGATGTGGCAGTCAACTTCAGAAAGAAAGAGCTTGACATTTCCAAACCTGAGAACAGACTGAATCAAGAACTGGTACTTCCAAATGTACTCATACCACCCCCCAAGGTATGTGCTTTTGGAGACGGAGAGTTCGCAGAGAAAGCTGTGGAGGCAGGTGTAGAGCGGGTCATCTCAAAAGATGACATTCCAAGAATCGGTGAAGAAAAGAAAGAACGAAAGTCCTTGGCAAAAAGCTACGATTTCTTCATTGCTGCAGTGGATGCGATGCCCCTGATAGGTCGTTACCTAGGGCAAGTATTGGGATCAAGAGGTAAGATGCCTCGACCATTCCCGCCACAAGCAGACCTGAGTGCCATAATCAACCAATATCACCGAACTGTTCGTGTCAGAATGAGGAATACACCAACGTTCCATGTGAAAGTGGGACACTTCAAGATGAGTGATAGAGAGATAGCAGACAATATCCTTGCAGTTCTCAACTTTGTAGAGAGTAAAGGCTTCTCTGAGAGAATGAGTAATGTCGTGGTCAAAACAACCATGGGGCCTCCAGTCGAGGTGTCTGCTTAGAATTGGTGATCAAAGATGTCAGTATATGAAAAAACAATTCCGCAATGGAAGCAGGATGCTGTTGACACGCTGACTGAAACTATCAATAATAGTGAAATGATTGGTCTTGTGAATGTCGAAGGCGTTGGAGCCAAGCAGCTTCAGGGTATCAGAGACAGTCTCAGAGGGTCAGCAGTCATCAAGATGGCACGAAATACACTCATGATAAGAGCACTGGAGAAATCTAAGAAGAAAGGGATTAAGGACCTGATTGATTATGTCACCGGACCAGTTTCATTCGTATTCAGTGACCAGGATCCCTTCGTCCTTAGTAAGTTCCTCAGTGAGAATAAGACAGCAGCTCCAGCAAAGGGTGGTCAGATCGCACCAAAAGACATCATAGTTCCAGCGATGAACACTGGTGTAGC
>JBHLPA010000342.1:0-2792 GCA_048939935.1 Promethearchaeota archaeon
GTCCTCAATGGCATAACCATCAATCACACGACCATCTCGGGGATAGAATATTCGTTGTAGCTCATCCGGATGTGATTTCTGATAGGAGAGTGCACTCTCATTCAACCATGTGCCAGTTCCTGTCCCATTAACTGAGTTTTCAAGCATCTCTTGTCTAAGTGCATTCAGATATGGGGAGTCAGCATAAGCGATATTGTAGCTAATGTTGTAGGTAATCTCAACATCATCAGTGAGGTAATTGCGAGTTGTTGGCATTCCCTGCAAAAGAAGTACTTCATCAATAAGGGCAGGATCATAGCCAACTACTACTATATTAGCAGTCCATGAACGAGAGATTGGCAAAAGCCCCTGACTCAATGTAGAATTCTTCACAGGTTGAGTTTCTCTCAGACCAAATCCTGGTGAACCTAATACTAAGAGGAGAAGGGCAATGGTAAGGACAAGAGCGCGATGCATATCTATCTTTCATAAAACTAGCAATATTAACAAAATGGTTGATGTAATCGCTCTTTCGAAGATTTAGTGCTATTATAATATATACGCACATATTATATTAAGTGCTAATAGTATTATTCACTTGTGCGTCGGTCAAGATAAACTACATCGGTTATCCTCGAAATACCTATTCAGGTTGTCGCGCACGTTTCCGCAGGCTTGCGCAGAGATGCATCGATCCCCAAAATCGGCCGACGCATTCTCCTCACCCCATTTTTTGGTTTATTCAGGTACTCTTAAATCGAGGCAGAATTCCCTCGGCAATATCTGGAGACACCTAGATGATACCATCTAAGAGACCAACAATATCGGAAATTCTAGACATTAGGTCAGTGGCTATTATTGGAGTTTCGCCAAGCATGGGATACTATTGGGCATACTCAATGCTGCAATGGGAGCATGACCTAAAGATCTGGTTGGTTTCACCTCGTGGCGGCGAGGTCTTAGGACGTAAGATTCTGACGAGTATGGAAGAAATACCTGAGAAGGTTGATTATGCAATCATTCGTGTCCCGTTTAGATATGTTCCCTCGGTGCTTCGTGATTGCCATAGGAAAGGTGTCAAGGGAGTGACAATTTTCACAAGTGGTTACTCAGAACTAGGTACTGAAAAGGGAAGGAATAGAGAGAAAGAGTTGAAGGAGATTCTTGATGAAACAGGAATCAGAGCCTTTGGTCCTAACTGTATGGGTCTGACGTATCCTAAGATTGGATTCGCTTTTGTTCCTACAGTGAAAAGACTCTCTGGCGATGTTGGTTTTCTTTCACAGTCTGGTGGAGTAGCAATAGCCACATACACCGCAGGTGTGGAGTCAGGCGTAGGGTTCAGTAAAGTATTTAGCTTTGGTAACCAAGTTGATATCAAACCTCAAGAACTACTCGAGTTCTTCTTGGATGATGAACAAACATCCGTTGTTGGAGCCTATATTGAAGGCGCTAAAAATGGCAAAGAGCTTCTAACCGCATTGAAAAACCTTGCAAAAGAGAAACCCGTCGTAGTTCTTAAGGGAGGTAGGTCCGCAGAGGGTTCAAGAGCTGCGTCTTCTCACACAGGAGCACTCGCTGGAAGTAGGGATATTTGGAGTGCAGTCTTCCATCAATCCAATGTAATGACTGTAAAAACGCTTGAAGAAATGGTAGCCACTCTAAGCATCTTTTCATTGAGTCCAAAACCAAAATCAAGGAATGTTGGTCTTGTTGCAATAAGTGGTGGAGCTAGTGTCATCTACACAGATTTGCTGATTGAGAATGGTCTCAAGGTTCCAAAAACCTCAGATGAAACAATCAAGAAACTCGACCCATTGATTCAAGATGTTGGCACGGGTCTGGGAAATCCAATTGATTTAGCTGCTGATTACTATCAAGACCAAACAACCTCAGAGGTGATTCACATCGTTGGTGAAGAACCTAGGTTTGACTCATTAATTATCGAAGCTGATGTACACAATATGTATCAAGTTGCCTGCATCATGGATGCTCAAGATATCTTGATAGATTACTGGGAAGCGATGGCGAAAGCAGGAAAGAAGGTTGTCGATGAAATGAAAAAACCTGTCCTAGTATCAATCCCAGATGTGGCATACCCAATGGCAAGAGCTGATGCATGGAAGATCTTCGTCAAACATGGACTACCAGTATTCAGGAACTTCAATGAAGCAGTGAATGCATTATCTCTTGTTTGTGATTATCACGAAATAAAAGATAGAAGACTCTCCAAAATTAAACCTTGACAATCCAGCTAACAAGTTCAGCTGACATAGAATTCTCTTTCATAAATACATCCCTGTATATCGGATTCGCCATCGCGAGCCATACATGCTGGAGCTCAAAATCAAAACCGATAATCTTGAAGGATGACTCCAACGCAGAGGGCCGAAATGAGATATAGACAAAAAATAGTGAAAAAACAAGAATCAACAGATAAGAATAGACCCAAGGGCTGACGGCTCTGCCAGCCCAATAGTCTGATCCAGCATAGAATAACGCAAAGAAAGATGCTGCTGCAACAATTGATGCGATGATTGAAGAAAGACCCCTTACTCGCATCTCAGCATTATCAGACATAACATGATCTTCGCAGACATCAACAAGAAAACTCTTTGTTTCAGTATTGCCCAACTGATTATTCCTCAATGGATAGAATTTAGGATCCCAAGATGGACGAAGCCAAACCTTTCGACCAGGATTAGTCGAGATTCGGGCAGTTTTTGTTGCAGGGGCTCCACACACCGGACAGGTCTTAGGGAATCGAATCTGACTTATCTTTGCCCGGACAATGGGTTCATCAAAATGCTGTC
>JBHLPA010000044.1:0-11188 GCA_048939935.1 Promethearchaeota archaeon
CTTTGGGTCCATTGTGATGATATTGCCATTGAAGACAACAAGGTCAGCTTCAACCTTCATGACACGCACATCTCAGGATTGCATCAAAATAGCATATCTTTCTTGTCATACGGCGTACCGCAAATCCGAAATTAATGCTTCTTTCATGCAACAAATCCTAATATATAAAATATGAGTATAATATTATTGGATAGAATATATTCATTCATTGACCAAACCTACACCGCAACCACCACGACCTACTTCGACCTTACCACGACCAATCGGAATAAACAATCCGTTTGAGCTGCCATCTGAATTGGTGATTATGCTTGAAGGTATCGAAATAGTGGTTGTGGATCTATGTGTGTGATGGCGAAGAGGTGCAAGCAGAAAAACAAGAGGGGTCTTTTAGCCCCTCTCCCCCTCTTCCATTCTCCGGTTATTTTTTCGGAACTTTTTTCCAGTCATCTAAGAATCTCTTGATCCCGATATCTGTCAGTGGATGATTTACCATCTTCTCGAGTACAGCTGGCGGGATTGTAGCAATGTCTGCTCCGATTAATGCAGCCTCATAAACATGAATAGGGTGTCTAATACTCGCAACAATGATTTCGGTCTGAAATCCATAGTTTGCATAGATTTGAGCTGTGGCTTCGATAGTTTCCATGCCAACATGTCCAATATCATCGAGTCTCCCGATGAAGGGTGAAACAAATGTTGCACCTGCTTTTGCAGCTAGTATCGCCTGATTTGGACTGAAGACTAGGGTGACATTTGTTTGGATGCCTTCGTCTGCACAGACTTTTACTGCTTTGAGACCCTCCCAAGTCATGGGAATCTTGATGGCAGCATTATCAATCCACCCATTGAGTTCTCTGGCTTCTTTCA
The DNA here is from genome assembly GCA_048939935.1 of Promethearchaeota archaeon. Classification (GTDB taxonomy): domain Archaea; phylum Asgardarchaeota; class Thorarchaeia; order Thorarchaeales; family Thorarchaeaceae; genus SMTZ1-45. Next base: position 871 of record JBHLPA010000044.1, read on the forward strand.
GCATACCTTCAGCGTCCTCACTAACGACCTCAAGGCTGATCGGTCCCTTAACAAATGACGCAATTTCATCGACAACCTCTCTGAAATTACGACCTTCCTTTGCTACAAGAGATGGATTAGTAGTGACTCCATCAACCATTCCTCTATCATGTGCTTTCCGTATTGCCTCAACATTAGCGGTATCAATGAAGAATTTCAACTATAGTTCTCACCTGTCTTGACCAGAACGTGGTTTCTACTATTGGGTGTAGGATGATTTCCGGATTTAAAAAGTGGGGTCTGGGTCTCTATTGCATTGCCTTTTTGAAATCTCTGACCCTCTTCTCTATATCTGGTGCCTTGAAGACAGCTGAACCTGCAATAAAGAAGTCAGCACCTGCCTTTCTTAGGTTTCCTACATTGTCTAGAGTCACGCCACCATCTACTGCAATCCTAACACTAGGTTTCATTTCATCAAGCAACGCGCGAAGATCTGAAATCTTCTTCATCGTGGATGGTATGAATTTCTGCCCACCAAACCCCGGACAGACACTCATAATGAGAACTGAGTCGATAAGGTCAATCACACCTTCAACAGTCTGGACTGAAGTTGCTGGGTTAAGAGTGATACCTGCTCTAGCACCATGGTCGATTATGAGTTGGACCGTTCTGTAGACATCATATGATGCTTCTATGTGTGGATAGATGAGCTCAACTCCTGCATCAATGAACTTTGGTATATACTCTCGTGGATTTGTGATCATCAGATGGGCATCCAACGGCACATCTGTGATTTTCTTCATTGTCTTCGCAATCCAAGGGCCAAATGAAATGTTTGGGACAAAGTGTCCATCCATAATATCCAGATGGAAATAGTCTGCTCCACCCTTTTCAGCAGCTTTGATGTCTGCTTCAAGGTTGGCATAATTGGCGGCTAGAATGGAGGGTGTGAGTAGAGGTTTATGCATAACCAAACCTCTGACTGCTTTGATTTTAATCTTCTCAAATGTCTACAAGACCGAACGTGTTTCTTAACTATAGTTTTTTATATATTTCTGCGGATTCAAAACCGAGATAATCAGCATGGCAATGAGTAAGTTTAAGGAGTTAAAATCAAAACAACGTGAAGAATTACTAAACGCGTTGAAAGTCCGTTTTGAGGAAAACATGAACCGTCATAAGAGTCTTGAATGGTCCAAAGTGCAAGCAAGACTGGAGACTAATCCTGAAAAACTCTGGTCACTCAGTGAGATGGAAAGGACTGGGGGTGAGCCTGATGTTGTTAGTTACGATAAAAAGGCAGGTGAATTCATTTTCTATGATTGTTCAGCGGAAAGTCCTGAAGGTCGTCGAAATGTTTGCTACGACCGCGAAGCACTAGAGGAAAGGAAATCGCATAAACCAGAAAACACTGCAATTGATATGGCTACGGCCATGGGTATTGAGATTTTAACAGAGAAACAATATCGAGAGTTGCAGAAACTTGGGAATTTCGATACAAAGACATCGAGCTGGATAAAAACACCTTCTGATATCAGAAAACTTGGTGGTGCTCTTTTTGTTGATTTCCGATACGACAATGTCTTTGTATATCACAACAGTGCACCTTCCTACTATGGTTCTAGGGGATTCCGTGGCTCTCTAAGGGTCTAAACTTGTACTTTGAGGATTTGTTATCTTAAACAAGTGAATACAGATGGGAGAACTCCTTTGCAATAGTTTTTAATTTTCCACGAGAGCATCAACATGAAACCATAATTTGTGCGTTGGCTTTTCTTATGAGGAAAAATCGATATTTCAAAGCTGGTGGAAAACTATTATTCGGGTTGGCTTTTGCATCTTTGATCGGAAGTATAATCATTGCTTACATAAACAACTTCATCCTACTTCCTTGGAGTCCCTCTCTCGTCATTGGAACTGGTTTTCTCAGCTTCATATTGCTGATTACGTTTGGTTCAGTCCTTCTCTGGTTTGACACATCTTGGGTCACACCACGTCACAGAGATATGGTCGCCTATACTCCTGATAAGGATACTATTGCTAGAGTAGTGACAAGTGGCGACTCAAAGAATGAATTCTTTATCTATGGGAAGCCTAATTCTATCATTGGGGAGATACTTCAGAAAGACTGGCCTTTCGATGAGGAATTGTTGTCATTCGAGTGGCGAGTTGTTGACGAGAGTGGATTGGATGTATCTATGAAGACTTTTGCTGAAGTTGATAGTATTATGACCATAGTCTTCAATTGAACTAACGCCTACGTCTCTTGATCTCATCCTGTATCTCCTTGAGTTCGTTTAAGGCGTCCATTGGCGTTGTTCTATCCAGGTCCATATTTTCAATTTTCTCAATGACGGGATCATCGATAACCAGTGCCTCAAGGCTTGATTGTTCGGTGTCCTCAAAGTCTGCATCAGTAAGGTCCACTGCAGTGATGTTTTCTTTCTCAAGCCTGACAAGAAGTGACTTTGCCCGCTTTACTACCTCATCTGGAATACCAGCTAAAGCCGCGACATGCACACCATAGCTCCTGTCTGTACCACCATCAACCACTTTGTGAAGGAAGACAATTGTGTTTCCGGATTCCTTGGCAAGCGTGTGTACATTCTTGACACCATGATACTGCTTTGACATATCTGTTAACTGATGGAAATGCGTAGCAAAGAGTGCACGTGTCTTCATCTGGACAATCCGTTCTGCAACTGCCCAAGCAAGAGCCATTCCATCAAATGTTGAGGTGCCACGACCAATCTCGTCTAATATAACAAGACTTCTGTTAGTGGCATTATTCAAAATATTTGCTGTTTCTACCATCTCTACCATGAAGGTACTTTGTCTTGCAGTCAAGTCATCAAAGGCTCCGACTCGAGTAAAGATTCTATCAACGATACCAATCTCTGCACTCTTGGCAGGTACGAATGAACCCATCTGTGCAAGAAGAACGATGATAGCACATTGCCGCATGTACGTACTCTTCCCCGCCATATTTGGTCCAGTGACAATCATTAATGTCGTCCCCCCATCGCCAATCTCGATGCTATTTGGAACGAACTCGTTTGGACCGAGTATGACCTCAAGAGCAGCATGTCTTCCATCTGTGATCTTGATGCGAGTACCATCTGTTACCTGAGGTCTACTATATCGTTTCGTGACTGCAACCTCAGCCAATGACACTAGGACGTCGGTAACTGCAACAGCCTCTGAGTCTTGACGAAGGATGCCAGTGACCTGTCTGACCTCATCACGGAGACCTTCATAGAGTTCGAACTCGAGCTGGTTGATTCGTTCCTCACCTGCTAACACTGTGGACTCCTTTTCCTTCAGCTCTGGAGTTATGAACCTCTCTGCATTTGCTAGAGTCTGCTTCCGTTCATACTCCTCGGGTACTTGTGAGAGATTAGATTTAGTTACTTCAATATAATAACCGAAGACTTTGTTAAAACCAACCTTGAGCGTCTTAATGCCTGTCCTTCGGCGTTCGGATGCTTGTAATGATGCAATCCATTTCTTGTCTGATGAGATAGTGTTTCGTAGATTATCGAGCTCTTGACTGAAGCCTTTGAGAATCATCCCGCCATCTCGTACTGAAATGGGTGGGTCATCCACAATGGCTGACTTTAGTGTCTTGTGAAGTTTCAGAAGTGGATCGATAGTTTCTGCGGATTCTTTTAACAACTGGCTTTCGCATTCAGACAATGACTTCTTGATCTTTGGTAATTTGACAAGTGCATTTCTCAAGGCAAGAAGGTCTCGAGCATTGGCTGAACCGAAGACTATCCTGCTAGTCATCCTCTCGAGGTCTCCGAGGTCTCTCAGACTGTTAGAGATGTTTTTTCTGGTGAGAGCACCTCTTGCTAATTCTTCAATGGCATCCTGCCTATTCTCTATCTCTTTGATGTTTCTGAGAGGTCTCAACATCCATTGTTTCAGTTTTCTCTTGCCCATAGGTGTGACAGTCTTCGAGAGCACTGAGAGTAGCGTTCCCCGCGTAGTTCCATCTCTTGCGTTCTTTATGAGTTCAAGATTCCTCTGAGTTGTTGCATCAACTATCATATGCCTTTCAACACTGTAGCTCCTGATGCCTGTCAGAGTGACTATCCCTGTCTTGTGGACATCATGCAGATAAGCTAGCACAGCTCCTGCTGCGCCAAGTGCTACTCGTTTGTCACTCAGTCCATATCCTTCAAGAGTCGAAACGCCAAACTGCTCCTTCAATCGATTCTCCGCAGTTCTTGCAGAGTAATCTGTGTCATCTCGGAAGGTGATTCTGATCCCAATTTCTTCTAGAATCTTACGGACCTTGGACTTCGATGCAGAATCCGGAAGCAGAATCTCTGCAGGTGAGAATTTTCCAATTTCATTCATTGTGGTTTCGCTTTCGAGAGTGGCTGTGAACTCCGAGGCAAGGAACTCCCCAGTTGACACATCAACAGCTGATATTCCGACAAGATCATCATGTTGAACCAAGGAAACAAGGTAGTTGTTGGCCGTATCGTCAAGCATCGTGCTCTCAAGCACTGTCCCAGGTGTAACGATACGAACTACATCCCTTTTGACCAACCCCTTTGCCTGTGATGCATCCTCTACCTGTCGGGCGATTGCCACCGTGTGACCTGCTTGTAGGAGTTTGGCAATGTACCCATCAACAGAATGGTTTGGCACACCGCACATTGGCCATTTATCGACACCTTCTCCTCTAGAAGTCAAGACTATGTCAAGAATCTTGCTAGCAATCTTTGCATCTTCATTGAACATTTCATGAAAATCACCCAATTGATACATCAGAATACAATCAGGATACTGTCTCTTCAACTGAAGGTATTGCCGTTGCATCGGGGTCTGTTTACTCAATTTTACTCCCTGCTTCTCTTGTCTTCGACTGACTCTCTAATAATGCCATCGCCATGCTGATTTTGTATCCCTAGATACACAAAACAGTTTATGTTGAACCTGACGTTTGGGAACCGTGTGGTTATTCATGAGGTGGCGTAATTGGCGTCCATTGGTAATCCTCTCCATTCTATTGTCTCTCACCTTACTTTCAGGCTCAACTCCTAGATGTAGTGCCAACTTGATGATAGTCGGTGTAGTGGATGAGGGGTCATCATTTCATAATGGGACCAATATTTGCATGCCTCTGGCTTACGTGCAGATCAATATAACTAGAATGAGAGATACAATCAATACTTCACTCGATTCAGAGTTCCATATAACAACGAACACGACACAGAATGCGACACTGGCATTTGTTTACCCTTCTCTGAAATATGTTGACAATCTTCTCTATGATGACACCAACGAGAGTAGATACATGCATATCTATGGGAACAATACACTTCTTCCATATGCAGTCCGCGACCACTATGATCTCATTCGTATTGGTTTCACAGAAGATTCACTTGAGGAGTATCCGTTTATTAATGCTGAAGTAGAATTCGCAGTCATCACTGTGGAGCTGGAAGCGAACACAACCCTGATTGTTTCAACTAAATCTGGATTTGTTTTCACTTCTAATCTGGATCAATTTGGGTACACGTACATCGTAGGAAGTGCAAGGACATTTGATGGCCATACTCTGGAGAGCGTTCATTTCAGAGTGGTTGAAGATGTCCGCTTCTTGGAAAAAGACTTCGATCCAGAAGATTCTCTGAATGTGACAGAGAACGGAAGTGTTACTGATGCAATCTGGTCATTTAATATCACGGAGTTCTCAAGCGATACTGTTAGATTCAATGGCGTTGTCAGAAAAAGTGGTCGGTTTCAAGCTATTGATTATGTCATGATTGGAACAATCGTCATAGTTATCTTGGCAGTTTTCAGGTTTATCTACAAAAGAAGGCTCTGAACCACAATTTCATGTTTTAAGCTAAATACGTCCGTAAAGCAACACTTGTCCCTTTCATTTTGCAACTAATGGTCGGTATCTAATGGATATTAGTTACAGACTGTAAATTATTCGATGCTGGTATATTAAAAGTAAAAATTAAGTGGCCCTTTGAATTCATGAGCTTCTGAATTGGGTGTACTACTTGAAACCAAGAATCCTAGGAATCTCCGGAAGTCCAAGAACTAGTAGCAACACTGCAATCCTTGTTGAAACAGCACTTGAAGCTGCAAAAGAGGAAGGTGCAGTAATTGAATACATTGACCTTTCATATCATGACATCCGAGCTTGCGAACACTGCTCTGAGTGCAGTCAGATTGGAAAGTGTAAAATCGATGACGAATTGAATAGACTCGCAGAAACGATGAAAGCTGCAGACGGTATCATCTTTGGATCTCCTGATCACCATGCCTCTGTTGCCACACCTTTGAAGAATCTCATGGACCGAACAGGTCGGTTCATGAAGTTAGAAGGTAAGGTGGGTGTTGGGATGGTCGTTGGACGCAGGTCTGGAACAGACATTGCACTCAGCCAATTAATATTCTTCATGATGGTCAAAGAAATGATAGTACCGGGTGGTGTATATTGGCCAATTGGGTATGCTCTGAATGCAGGTGATATTCGGGCAGATACTGAAGCACTCGATATGGCTGAACAGATGGGACGGCGGGTAGCAATATTGGCATCGACTCTTGTTCAACATCCAGTACCATGGGCGCATGAATCTAGACCTAATGGTCAGAAGGTTCGTTTTGGTGATGAATGGAAGTAGCACAACTATGGTGTTGTGGTTGCTTCATACTTACTCGGGCAGGATGTAAGAATTTCTGAAGCATGAATAACATTCCCTTCTTGTAAGGTTCCAATAGCTACTATTTCCTGACCATCAATCAGGTTTGGAGTTTCACCTAGAATTAGTACGGTTAGTGTATGATTTTCACCTTGCATGACTAATGTAACGTTATCAATTGTAGTATGTAATGATCCGTTCTTGTAATTTCCCTTGACTTGAATTGTACGGTCCATATATGATGAAGGGTGTTCTACAACCTCATCAACACTCAGGTAGGGGTCCACAAATAGATTCAGCATCGCGAATGCAACGAAACCAATTGTAGCAACTAGGATAACTGCAACAGCTGCCATCCGCGTCTTCTTTTTCAATTCTACTGCTCACCTTCAATCTGTGATTCTACAACCCGGAGCTGTTTCTCAATTCCTAACATTCTCAGTAGTAGATAAGCTAGGAATACAAAGATGCCTCCCCAGAAAATTACGGCTACAACGAATAGTTCAATTTCCTGCATGATATTAACTCCTTTCCATTCTTATCCTCATTAACTTCTCTTGTGCTGAATCGACTCTGTATGTGAGTTCCACTAGAATCAATGCAATTAGAGTTACAGCGATCATTGCGACGAACAATGTCATCATATGTTCGACTTCCATTTGAAGACCACTTGGTTCAATAACGATTGGATGAAGCGTTTCCCAGATTCTAATTGATAAGTAGCTTAGAATCACCATCGGAAATGCAACAATTCCAAATATGGATCCAAACTGCGCTCTTGATTCCCGATCAGTCACAGATGCTCGATATGCTAGAATGCAAGCATAAGCCACCCATAGGATGAGCGTTGTTGTTTCTCGAGGATCCCAGTTCCATGGAGTTCCCCAAGCTGCGTCAGCCCACATCATCCCACTCAAGAGTGTTATAGTTGTGAATAGTAATCCGAGTTTGATAGTTACCGCTCCTAGGATATCATACTTCAATTCACCTTTCCAGAGGTACATTATTCCACAAAGCAATGTACCCCCAAATAATCCATAGGCTACAAGAGCCGGAGCTACATGTTGAAAGAAGATGCGAACATTCTCACCTAATATGGCATCAGGTGGGGCGAAGATCCATGTCATATAGACATACAGGAGAGATACCGCTGCTGTGATTCCGAGGAATATCAGTCGGTTCTTACTCACGGCTTTTCAACTCGAATTGCCGGCTGTGACACAACTTGTAATATGAAGGTTTTGTTAACACGATTAAGAAGCAAGGCTTTAGGGTGTAAGTGCAAAATGAAATACTGATGCTGAAAGTGTCAACATAGCTATCAGATGTGCTAATAGAATTTCAAATATTAACGCAACGGGAATCAGTCCCGGACCTATTACTACAATCTTCGTTATCTCAATCAGAAGCATTAGACCTGATGTTGCTGTTGGGAAGTACACTAGTGGGAATACAGTTGCTTTTGATTCAGAGGGCATTGTGAGTGCAGAAGCCATAGAACCAACTGCAGCTAAATCCAAAGTGCCAACAAGAAGAGTCGCTAATGCCAAAGGCAAGTCACCTAGGATGGAGAAACCAAAGAGTACTGAGATTATAGGAACCAAGAATATCTCTACTAGTCCCATCAGGACGAATCCATAGATTACTTTACCAAGATATACGGACCATGCAGGTATTGGTGCTGTTGCAAGACCTCTTAGAGTTCCTGTTTCTGACTCAGAGAGGAAGATTGGTGCGAAACCGAACATGCCAGTAAAGAAGATGATGACCCAGAGTAAAGCACTACCAACCTCTTCAGGAACTGATCCTCCTGTGACAACTGCGAAGGAGAATGCAAGGACTGCAATAAGTGCAAATAGAAACATTGAGAATGCTTCGAACTTCTTTCGGAACTGTGAGAGAATGTCTTTCCTTGCGATCGCAAATGCTGCACTAAGACCTGATGTCATTCAATCACCTCAGAGTGTCTGATCAAACTCAGCGATTGGTCCTTGACTTATCACTACACCTTTCCTGAGTGTTACGAATTCATCACACAACTCTGCTCCAAATGTTAAGTTGTGAGTCGTCACAATAGTTGTTCTCATATTTCTATACTCGTTCAGATAATACCAAAAGACCTCGGTTGTGTCTCTGTCCAGACCGCTGAAAGGCTCGTCTAGGAGTAACAGTTCTGGATCGTGAATCAGACTCCGGACAATGTCAACTCTCTTCTTGAGACCTGTGGAAAGATTCTTGACTGGTTCTTCAAGCCATGTGTTTATCCCAAATCGTTGAGATAGGTCCTCTACTTGGGTTTCAAAAAACTCCTGTTCAAGTCCATAAAGACTCGAATAGAACCTCAAATTCTCAATACCTGTTAATTCATTATAGAGAAGTATCTTATCTCCAACAAGCCCAATACGTTTCTTCACTTCTTCTGGTTCCTCTTGAGGATCAAATCCCATTACACTAATATTCCCACCGTGAGGTCGAAGGAGAGTCGCCACAACACGCATCAAGGTGGTCTTACCTGCCCCATTGGAGCCGAAGAGTCCATGAATTCCGGTCTTCGGAAACATTAGTGAGACTTTCCTCAAAGCGACCCTGTAACCATAGCGTCTGGTGAGTTCATTTGTTTCTATGGCTGGCGTCTCCAATGGAATCACCTCTTGACTCATTGAGCCCTTTTGAAATCCCTTTTTAATCTGATTGATAGTTTGCTTCCTGAGTTTTTCTTCTTCAATTAACTTCTCTATTCAAGTGGGTCTTCTAATTATGCGAGCCCCATCAGTTTGATGAATAAGTCCTCAATGTTCATCACTTTGATATCAACGCCTCGTTTTTTGACAGCATCAAGGAAGTTCAATTTGCAGAAGACACAGGATGAAATTATGGTTGTCGCTCCAGTTTCTAGAGCTTGATTCAACCTTCTCTCTGCAACATTGACTGCGTTCTCTCCAAATCCCGCCTTAAAACCTCCTCCTGCGCCACAACAGACTGAATTCTGCCTGTTCCTTTCCATTTCAACAAACTCTATTCCAGGAATGCTTTTAATGACTTGTCGGGGTGCTTCAAAAACTCCAACGTGTCTTCCTAGATGACAGGGATCGTGATATGTTACAGTTTCAGGGTAGCTATCTTTCCAATTGAGCTCTCCTTTCTTCAGTTTGAGCGCGAGAAATTGTGTGAGGTGTTGCGTGGAGAATGGAAGAATTCCATGACGTTCTCTATAATATTTCGGCCAGTCCAAGGTTGTTGTCCTATAACATCCAGAACATGAGAAAACTACGTGTTCAATCCCTCGGTTTTTCATTTCCTCTACATTATGGACTATGAATTTCTCAACCTCGAGATTTCCCACAAATTCCTCATCGTCATCCTCCTCTGATTTATCGTAAACAGGTCGTGTCACCTGTCCAGTTCTAATCAGTGGGCTTGTACAACAATATTCATCAGCTCCGAGAATTTGTGGTTCAATATCAAAATAGTTGAGCATTCGTAATGTTGCATCTGCTATTTCTGGTCTTTTGTAAGATGCAGTACATCCCACAAAGTAGCCCCACTCGGAATCATTGGAAATTCGGGTGTCTGGTTTGACCCAATCTGCTCGTTCTTGTGGATTTCCTCCATATACGTTATTATATTTGAGAGCCATATCTCCCATTACGTGCAATTTTCCATAT
>JBHLPA010000045.1:0-11080 GCA_048939935.1 Promethearchaeota archaeon
AAATCTGGCGTTGTGGTTACTTGCATTTGACTCGTTCATTTGGACGAAAATCGGCTATTTGAATTATATCCCCTATCGTTAGTACGCTTGCTTGATTCTGCGTATTATTAATAGGTGAAAACGTCTAAAAAAGATGTGATGAATGAAAACACTGGTAGGCGGAGGCCGATCGCATCTTTTCTTATTAAGTTGGCAGTCGTTCTACTATTTCCACTAGGGGCCAATTTCTCTCCAGGACACATCTACTGGGAGTCTATAATACTAGATACGAGTCCGGATTATAGGATAGTTGCTTCATTCATTCCAGCTCCAGCTCTAGCTCTTCTCGCAGGTCTCTTTATCATGCTTCCAGGCATCATATTTGAAAGGCAACTCAAATCAAGGCCAATCTCTAAGAAAGTACGAGGTAGGACTGCCGCAGCCTGTTTTCTCAGCTGGGTTATTAGCTTACTCCTAATACTCACATCTGGTACAATCTATGGAGGGTCACACTATACTACTGTCATCCTATATACACCAATTCTATCTATCTCATTCTATGTGCTTCTTCCTCTAATCTCTCGAGAAACAACCATTCGACGTATCTCGAAAGAGTATCAAAATCTCGGTTTTGGATTCGTAACATCTATACTACAACGGAAAGTCAGACGCGAGAGAGTACTCTCTGGACTTCTATGGGGTGGTTTGGTATTTTCCCCCTTCATGGCATATTGGGTGTTGTGGTACTGGATTCCACAACTGTATTTTGGATCTCTTTTCTACACTTCCATGATAGCTTTAGGAGGCGGGGTCCTATTAGAGGCTATACTCCCCCTTTATTTCGATGTTAGCCTACTCAGCATAGGTACTATCCAATTACCTGTTATCGCTTTGTTTTCTGCTGTCCGTTTTCTATTCGTGCGAGACATCTTCCGATACCAAAGTGGTGTCATTAAACGGTCAAGAGTAGTATCAATCGCTATTCTAGGCGAATTACTTCCATCTGCTGTGCTAACATCCTTCTCCTTTGTTACTATAGGGGTAGGATATGTTGGCCCGATTTTCCTCCCGACTCCCATCCTTCCTGTCATAGGATTTTTGTTCATCCGGTTTAGTAGAGTTGTTCCAATAAAAGAGGAACTTTGGCCAGACTATGAATCTAGGATGTGGTTTGAGAAGGAACACACTCCATATGTCCCTGAACCAGTGGAAGAAACAATCAAGGTGCCTGTGATGTATCTGCTTGTGTCACAGATCCGAAAACATTTGCGAGAATAGAATCTTGACTATTCGGAATCAAATACAAGTGTCTTGATCACAACTGGGACAACAACATCTTCAATGATTGGATTACCGATATCAACAAAATCTCCCTCTTTCAGTCGAATCTCATCGATAGAAAGCAATTCGTTTTTGATTCCCGTTTCTCTCTTCATGACATTGCCCACGCTATTGCCGATATCTGCATCGAAACACATGAAAATCGGGGTTTGTGTTTTCAACGAGTTTGGCAATGCACTCACAACACCTAATGCAAACTCCTTAAGATTCTCATAAGAGGGTTTGACTGCATTATTGAAGGCTAGGATTAAAGGGTCTATACCCTCAACCAGATCGAATCGCGATAGGGCTCTCTCGATCGAACGCTTGACATCTGTTGCTGATGGTTTTCTAGTATCAATATGAGGTACAACGACAGGCAGGTTTCGAAGGGGATACATGAGTCCCGATGAGAGGAACGTTGTTGAGCCACTCACTTGGAGGCTGAAATTACCTGCACCAATCACAGTTGCACGAATTCTATGATCTGGTCTTGCAATTGGTAGGGTTAATTCCTCCGCCTTCTCCTTTACAGCTTTGGCAAGAAGGACACCAAGGTCATTGAATTCCCTGTCCTCACTATGATAGAGGGAACATGCTCGAAGACTGGTGGGTGACAGTATTTCCTGGGCTAGCTATCCTCAGAATTTCCACAGGATTTGCCGGGTCAGATACGTTGAATCCAGTGAAATAACCTCCCACTCATCTCTAACATTCCAGACCCAGAGCAATTGGAATAGCACCATTGTTACAAATGTAGCAGTTTGTGCTAGTGTAAGGGTTTCTGCATTTTGAATTGCTAACCAATCTACAGCTGGACCAGTAATTCCCGGAATGTATCCGATACCTGACCAGAGAACGTACAAATATACTGAACTAGCTGCGAACGTTGCAAGAACACCTCCAACTATTATCATCCTAATCATACCTTTGTCAAGCATTCTTGCTCCTGGTTCTCTCGGACATCTCTCCATGATTCCCTTTGGTGGGGGGTCAAAACCAAGTGCTAGAGCAGGAGGTCCATCTGTTACTAAATTGATCCATAAAATCTCCACCGGTGTTAGAGGTATAGGTAGACCAATCATGACCATCAGGAATACAATGAGGACTTCTCCTGCATTAGCTGATAGAAGGAATCTTACGAACTTACGGATATTTGCATAGATTTCTCGTCCAACTTCAATTGCAGAAACGATTGTAGAGAAGTTGTCATCAGTAAGGATTAGATCTGATGCCTCTTTTGTTACTCCAGCTCCTCGTATGCCCATTGAGATGCCTACATCCGCAGTCTTTATTGCTGGAGCATCATTTACACCGTCTCCTGTCATTGCAACAACATGATTCTGCTGCTTCAGTGCCTGTACAATCCTTAGTTTATGTTCAGGAGCGACACGAGCAAAGACATCTCTCTCGAGGACTACTTCTTTGAGCTCCTCTTCACTCATTTCATTAAGCTCGGTGCCAGTAATTCCACCAAGTTCGGATTGAGTGAGACCCACACTTTTTGCTATCGAGCTTGCTGTAAGTGCATGGTCTCCTGTAATCATGATTGGTCTGATTCCCGCATTACGTGACTTAGCTATAGCGTCCACAACTCCTTCACGTGGAGGGTCTATCATTCCAACGAGTCCTAGAAATACGAGATCTGACTCAACCTCTTCTTCCTCCCAATCTTTCTTGTCTGAATCCAATTTTCTAAAGGCTAAAGCTAAGACCCTCATAGCACAACCCGCCATAACGGAATTGGCTTCTAATATTTCGCTACGTTTCTCTGAATTGAATTCAACATTGCGCCCGTTGATTCTAATTTTTGTAGTTCTCTCCAGAAGTACTTCTGGTGCACCTTTAGAAAACGCCCAAGTCTGCCCATCTTTATCTTTGAGAATAGATGTCATCCTCTTTCGCTTCGAATCAAAAGAAAACTCAGTAACCTCATCATATTCTGACCTTGTTTCATCTAGATGTAATCCCGCCTTTTCTGCTGCAACAAGAAGAGCACCTTCTGTAGGATCACCAACAACCTTCCAATTCGACTCATCATCAGAATCTGGGGTAATCCTTGCGTTCGAACATAATTGACCTGCTAGTAGTAACATCCTAAGGTCTTCACTCTTCTCAACTTCAAATGGGTCTTTGATGTCAGACAACGCAATGCAGCTTGCGGGGGCAGATGCTTTGTGGAATTCTCCATTTTTGGAATATCCCGTTCCAGTTATTGTGACTATGTCAGAAGGTAGGTGTATGTATCTAACAGTCATCTCGTTCTTAGTGATGGTTCCAGTCTTGTCAGAACAAATAACTGTCGTCGAACCCAAGGTTTCAACACTTGGCAACCTTCTGACGATAGCATTTCTTTTGACCATTCGAGTCACCCCAATGGCGAGAGTCACAGTGACTATCGCAGGCAACCCTTCCGGGATAGCAGCGACTGCAATTGCAATTCCAACAAAGAGTGCTTCATTCCAACCATATGAGGCATTGATGAACACTAGAGCAACAAAGACGAGTACCGAGATCATGAGAACAATAATCCCCAATCTTTTTCCAAGGTCTTCCAAATCTAGTTGTAATGGGGTTAGTTCTTGTTTACTTTCCTGTACTAGTTGAGCAATCTTTCCAAATTCTGTTCTCATACCCGTAGAAGTGATTACTACATTGCCTTTTCCTGCTGTCACTATCGAACCTTGAAAAACAAGATTTATCATATCTCCAAGTGCTGGTTTTTCAGTTGTTATCACATTCTTGCTTTTTTGGACTGCTAGAGATTCTCCAGTGAGTGTTGATTCATCAGTTTCTAATCCAACTGAATCCAAAACCCTACCATCTGCTGGTACTATATCTCCAGCTTCAAGAGATACAATATCTCCAGGGACGAGAATTCTCGCCTCTACCTCTTTCCATTCATCATCACGTTTAGCAACCGCTTTCGGAGCAGATAAGTCCTTCAAGGCCTCTAATGCTTTTTCAGATCTATATTCTTGGACAAACCCGAATATTGCATTAATCAGAACAATAGCTGTAATGACAAATGCATCAATGAATCCTTCTCCTTCATGACTACCATGCAACGATACAGTAACAATGGAAATGATGATGGCAAATAGAAGGATTATGACCATTGGATTTACGAATTGTTGTAGGAACATTCTTACAGGACCAATTCGACCTATTTCTTCCAACTCATTAGGTCCATATTCATTGAGTCTTCTCTCTGCTTCTTGTTCACCCAGCCCATTCCGTGAACTATCAAGATAATTCAAAGTATCTTCAGCCGTTTCTTTGAACCAATCATGTTCGCTTTCCTGCATCGTGTTATCGACCTCGTGTTACTGCATGTTATCTCTCTTTTCTTTCATATTTTGCAAATTCGAGATGGACTACAATCGTTTCCCACTAATGTCGGTATGGACTTAATTTCAGCTCCATCCCGCCATCGATAAATCGCATGTTATACGGGAATAACCCGACTCTGTCACCACTTCTAACCATGTTCTCTGGTTTGTTAGTTTCCCATTTATGAAGCAGTCACCAATGCGTGAGATATCAAGTCCTAGACGATGAATCATGTCTCGAAATGTTTCATCATCCTCGGATTCGATTAGGAGGATCGTGTCCTCAGTTGCATTACTCCCAGAGACCATCTCTCTCAATAAACCATAGAGATGTATCTCAATCATGCTATCAAAGACAAGTAAAGAGTAAATAAATCTACAGAAATGTAATCTCTTATGTTCCTAACTCTGCACCACACTTCTGACAAAACTGAGCACCTGCTTCAACCTCTGCGCCACATTTCGGACACTTGCCTGAATATCTGGTCCACACAGTAAGTAATCTCTCAATTTCATCACGCTGTATGATCCTTCTTCCTAGAAGTTCCTCAAGTCCTCCAACCAATAATTTCTCGGTTTCAGCTGCTACCAGCACATTGCCTTTTGTGCAAGCCCGCTCAAATGCTTCTTTAAAAGAATGGTCCATTTTCAACCAATCGTCAACTGCAGTCTGAATTTCTTTGTCGAATTCAATGCTCAGTTTATTCTCGCCTCTCGTTGTCAAGAGACTATCTTGAGGTATGAAACAGGGGGTTAGTATACAATGAGAATTATCATCATACTTTGCAACAAATGTGTATATGTCCAGAAGTGTCAATGGAGCAAGATCCTTTACTGAGTTGTTGTCAAGAGTCCAGTTCATTAGATTCAGGAACTCTTGCTGAAATGTCAAGACCCTGTTTTCTATTGAATGTTGAATCTTATTTGTTGCAGAACGAACTTGAGCCTTAAGGTCATCAAGTTCGCTTGATTTACCTTTCATCTCATTTCTAGAATCATCTATTCTCTGCATCCTGTCTTGGATTTCTGTTTGCAACCAATTCTCTAGCTCCAACTTGTCTGATTCAAATTTTGCTTGTGCTTCAGACGTACGTTCCTGAAACTCTACCTTTTTTTTGTCCATCATATCCAGAGGCTGTTGACTTGATGCCATTGATGTCTTGAGTGAATTAACGAGATTACCATAGATTGAGATTGCTCCTTCAGTATCCGTTTCTTTTTGCCCGATCTGTACTCTTGCTGTCCTTATTTCATCAATAATCCCTGAAAAGAACTGCTCAAGGTCATTTACTGCTCTAGCGAATTCTGCAGTCATCGCACGCAAGTTCATCTTGTGCTTCTCCTGCAAGTCATAGATTTTGTTGTCTTTGTCTTTAGTGAGTTTCTCAATTTCCTGCTTTGTTCTCTCATCCATCATTCTAACGCGTTCGTTTCCTCGTTCTTGTTCCAGGTTTGTGAGGTTCTCCAGAATAGTAATCTGAGCACCGAAGGTTTCTCTGACCAACTTCTGCAAGTTTTCTGCTGATTCTATCCGTAGTTTTGCAGACTCGGAAATCTTTCTGAACTCCTCGGTCCTTTTTAGAGCACCAGCTGAATCAAGAATAGTATCAACTCTATTTGGTTCTTCAGAGGGATCAGTGATCCAAACGAAATCTCCAATAGTTTCCAGAACTGCTGGATTTACCAAATTGACAACATCAGCCGTATGATTATCACCACTCTCCAATAACGGAAGTATCTTTGACGCAACATTTGGAATATCTGTAGGTTGGGACAAATCTGAACCAATTATTCTCTTTATTTCACCTGCTCCCCTCATCTCAGTGAACTGAAACTCCTTTCTTGTGCTACTTGTCGCAGATAGTACAATGGACTTCGTTGGTGATGTTTGCACAATCCAAAATGGAAGAGAAACCTTACTTAGATTGATGATTCTCTTTCTCTGCCCTATCTGAGCTTCAGCAATTGCAAGCGCTACAGCGAGTGAAACACCCTCTGACTCAGCCTTAATTCTAGTCCCTTCTTTTCTTGACAAGAAGTTTAGATGGAGATTTCTAACCATAAAAACACCACAATGGATGCTATTTAATGATTCAATTGTAATTATGCCTTTTTACGAAGAATCAACTCTTTGAATATCCAGTTTAGACTGTTTGGATCCTGTGGAAATTGGAAATCTTAATACAAACACTGAGCCTTGAGAATAATCCTCTTCGACTCTATCCTCAATTCCAATAGAACCCTTGAAGAGATCTGTGAGCGCTTTGACAACCGATAATCCAAGACCCGATCCTTTGGCTCCTTTCATATACCGGTCAAATAAGGAATCTCTCAACTCATAGGGTATACCTGGTCCGAAGTCTTTCACTCGGATTTCCCAATGAGAGGAGCTATTGACATTTACACGAGATATTCTGACATCAATCCGTCCCTTTTCGGAATATTCTAATGCGTTTCGAAATAGATTCAAAAAAATGTCTTGAAGCAGATCATTGGCAAGTATATAGCATTCTTCTTCTTCAGTTTCTAAATTGAGTACAAAGTCTGGTGAACGAAATGCTTTGGTTAATCTGATGAACGATTCATTGATATTTCTCACAAGGTCCATCGGATAGAAATTACTTATCTCATTTGCATCAATCAGACCTAGTTTACGGACGTTTCTTGCTAGACGATCTGCATCAATTAGGGCAAGATATGCATCACTAAGAGCTCTTTTTCTTGTATCATCAGGTGTTAACTCTAACATAGCAATCTCCAGTCCGTGGAGTATTGCTTGATGATAATTAGATATGTCATGGGCCAGAATGTCTGAATAAACCTTAGCACGAGTGCCTGACTCTTCAGCACTTAAGAATGAGCCCAAATAGAGATACCCAATTAAAGTGGGACCTACTAGGAAACCAATCAAGAGCAAACCTTCACCAAGCCACCACCCAGCTGTCCACGCATAGAATATTGCTTTTAGAATACTCTGAATAATCCAAAGAGACAGAAAACCAATAGACAATACTTCGATTGTGATTGTACCACGATTCGTTCCAAGAATAAGGAACGCAAGGTACACACCTTCACCAATTGTGAATGCACTCAGAGCAAGTACAACAATGCCACCCAATGGGCTGTCATTATATGTCGGATTGATACGTAGAAATGTGTACTGGAGAATTTCTCCTAATACAAACAGACACATGCTTCCTACTATTCCAAAAGCAAGCCATGTTTCTACAGAACGGCCATTCTTCTCTATCGGCCTATTGCCCATCCATCTGGTAGCTTGCACCATTGCTGGAATTGAGAATATTGATACTAGAATCAATGCAGACATAGACTCTATTTGAACCGGTTGAAATAAGGGAGATAATAGAAGGTTTGAAACTCCAGCCATAGTTAGGACCGAAAAGAAGAATGCAATTGGATATTGGTACATTTTCCCGGTTCTCTTTGCATAGGTGAAAATTAGAACCGCTAAGGCGGCTGCCATGCTAGTAAATCCCAGTGTAGATACGAGATAGGCTCCTAGATTTACTATTTCAAGTTCAGGAAAAATCGATTCGGATATTAGTGTGATTAGAAAAGGAATGATCATCAACATCATTGCTATTAAACTCAGAAAGAAGGCTCTCTCCTTTGGAATACTGAACTTCGCCAAGAATACAGGTGCAAGAGCAAGGTAGATGTTGATAAATGCAATCAATTGCATTATGATTGTCATAGTCCATATTGGTGTAGGTACATACAGAGATATGATTGAAGGAATGCTCGATGATGCTATAAATATGAGTGCAATAAACAGACGAACCGGACCATTTTGAGGGAAAAGATTGTCATTCTTCGTAATTAAGATTCCAGCTGCAAGAAATAGAACTATACCTGTTAGTCCAGCAGCTAATCCCGTCAGAGTTACAACAGCATCTGGGATTTCGTAAAGTATGTATAGACGCATTAATCCATGAATGATAAGTGGTCCAATAATTAAAGGAAGGATTAGCATTTTGTTTATCTTATTCTGCGAATTATGACTACGTAGATGCAAGACTAATCCTAGTAGGATCGTTGCTCCAAAACATGCTAGCTCTATAAGGTCTGAAGCAAGTACAATGTTTGTCTTCTGAATTAATGGCGAGCTGGTAATCAGTAATTTTCCAATAGCTCCTCCGAGTTCAATTAATGCGTAATATAAAAAACCACCAACAAGAAGGAATGGTGCTGAACGCACTTCTCCACGTTGATGTAACAATATCAATGCTATGCACAAGATTGCAAAGAATGATGCCATTACCTCATATCCTACAGCAGCAAGATACCTATCCCAGACTGACGAATTGACAACAAACAACACTATGGCAAAAACACCAGATACAAGGCCTACTCCTAAATATTGCCTAATCCGTAATGACATGCAACTCCTTCGCACAAAGAAGACAACAATAATAATGATTCTTTGGATGTAATCTCATACCTCACACTTCCATTTCGAGTGAGATGGTTTGATTCGAATCAATAGTTCTCTATGATGATCTGTCGCGCTTCAATTGAGTAAGAGTTTCAGCCTCATCAGGTGAAAGGCCTTCTTCAGCAAGTAATTCCGTCAGTATCTCAAGATACTGATTATTGAGTCTAAATCCATCCCCTTCAACAACTCGAAGTGTTGCCCGATGGTTCCATTCAGCATCAGGATCATCCACTGAATGTAGAGTAACTACATAATTCTCACCCGCGCGCCCCATCATCAGACGCATATTACTATAGGTGAGCCCTTTCATCTCACTTCCAATAGACAATCGAGCATAACTCTGAATCGCGGACATAAATGAACCAAATAGTTCCTGATTGACTCTTATTTGTTCAAGTCCTACTGATGCTTGACGAATTCCTGCTTCGTCAAATACTATTATGCCCTTCAAAGTCGTGACAACCAATAAATACTCTAATTGAAGTGTTAATGAAAATCTGTATTATGGATACCTTGTATAGACAATGAATTATACTGGTTATTGACCGAGGAGCTCTCCTACTTCTTTTGCGTACTTTCTCATCTGAGTTACTGCAAGACCCATTGACGTTAGGTCCTTTGCTGAGCCCATCAACAAGAACTCTCCTGCATGTGATAGGACGACAAAACCATCCTTCCCCCGAACTACTACCTCATAAAGATCACTCAACTCAAGATTTCCTGCTGCCATCTCTCCGGTGCTGAGAAGTGCAGCACTCATTGCTGCCATTAAGTCTGGATCTACTTGCGAATCCTCTGTGGCAAAGTATGCAAGCTTGACTCCTTGTTTGCTGATTACAGCGATTGCATCAAGGTCCGCATAGTTCGTTAAGCCCATTAGGAGCTCCACAAGCTCCCTTTCCTTTGCTGGGTCGAGATTAGATGACATTTTGTTTACCTCTTATCACATGATTCTTATTTAGCAACTAACTTCTTACCTTTACCTTTGCCTTTTGTTGCTTTTGCATCTGCTTCTTCTTCAAGCTCAGACCTGAAGAAAGTGATTAGGTCGCTAAGACGCTCCTTCATCTCAGCTTTGATGGGACTCAATATCGCATCAGGAGTTCCTTTGAGTAGCTCAATTCCTAGCACTCTCCCATCCTTCACAATGACACGAGGAATGAAACCTTCTGCCATGAAGGTTCCTTCTGGTGGATCCTTCACTTTTTCGAATTTCCGTTCAACCTTCTCCTGACCAAATACTGCGATTTTATGTTCTGCAACAGTATAGAGCTCGTTATAGATAATCAGTAGTTCTCTCTGATATCCCTCAGGAGGATCTACTGTTTCGAGCTCCTTGATCATTGATTGAATCTCCCCTGAAGTAGCTGTTGATGGTGCAGCAGCAGTTGTAGGGGGTCTTGGTGGAGGAGCTGCAGTTGACTTCGGCGCAGTTGATGTAGGTGGTGTTGGCGGTGGTGCCGAAACCTTTGGCTCATCAGCTTTTGGTTTGGGAGGTGATGTTGCTGCAGCCTTTTCTTTTGGTTTTGGTGGTGTTGGCGGTGGTGCTTTCTCGCCAGGTTTTAGAACTCTCGTCGCAGCTGTTGTGCCATCAAGGGCTGTGAAGAATGTTGGAGGTTCCTCTCCTTCATCCAATGGTCTAACCTTAAAGTGAAAGCCATACTCAGTCCTAAGATTGGTAGCAACTCTAGCACCGATGAATTTCCTTCTGATGCCTGCTTGAGTACCCTTCCAGAGATAGATACTCTTTGTTTCGTCATCGACAACGCATACTACCTTTGTTGATTCAAGGTCATCTTTCGTTAACTCGACCTCGTTAAGGGTCCCATCTTCTAAAACCTCGTAGCCCACTACCATGATCGATCACTACGCTACTCATTAAACATCTACGCTGGACACATGTGATATCTAGCCAGCGATGTTATTGCCTTTTTGTGCTATATGATTGTTATTGTGTTAAATATGCTGCCAGTTTAGCACTATAATTATTGTA
>JBHLPA010000046.1:0-11009 GCA_048939935.1 Promethearchaeota archaeon
TTCGAGGTCGCTTATCCCACATTGTGGTCCCAGAGCCCAGAGTGACTCATAATCTGGACCTCCAATTTTCTCCCCCTTAATCAGACTGACGCGTCCGCAGCCAATCGGGCATCCGTGACAATGATAGGTTCCAGCTGAGAATCGTTCGAGGAGCTTCTCTCCTGACACACCATCAGCATCATTAAATGTGCCTTCCTGAAAGTTATTCGTGGGAAGCATACCTAGTTCATTCGCGACACTTACAAGCACTGGAGTCCCGTAAACTGGAAGTGATTTGTTGGTGACTGCATTTTTCTTAATCAACCTGCGAGCCCGTTCTACAGCAGTATTGAGCCGTTCCTGATCATGTACTCCCACTTCTCCAGAGCCTTTAGCAACGATTGCTTTGAGGTTCTTTGACCCCATTACAGCACCCACACCACCTCGACCAGCTGCTCTGTGCTTATCTGTCATAATTGCAGCCATCAGTCCGAGGTTCTCACCTGCAGGACCAATACAGGCGACCTGGGCTTTTTCGTCTGTTTCTTTCAGTAACTGGTCAGTTGTTTCGTTGACATCCTCCCCCCAAATCTTCGATGCGTCTCTAATCTCAACAGTATCATCATTTATCCAGAGATATACCGGGTTGTCTGACTTGCCTTGGAACACTACTGCAGCAAATCCAGCTCGTCTCAATTGAGCCCCAAAGTATCCCCCTGCATGGGAGTCGAAAATCGTTCCAGTAGTTGGAGACTTCGTTATTACAACAAACCTTCCAGCAGTGGGGATTCGTGTAGCTGTTGATGGTCCTACTGCAAATACCAACATATTTTCAGGAGAGAGGGGGTCCGTTTCAGGAGTAACACTATCATAGACGAGCTTTACACCCAGTCCTCGACCTCCGAGATATTGTTTGAAAAGGTGAGCAGGGATAGGTTCTCTACGGATACTTTTGTCAGTCAGGTCAACATATAGAATTGGTGCATCTGCATATAGTGATGAATCAGACAATCATTAGGCCTCCTAGTCATTGAATATATTATGCTCCTTGTCGGGACATGTGAGACACCGTTCTTTGTACCACTTGTACACTTCTTTCGGCTGTTTTGCCATGTTAGCCATTCTACTTGGACAGGTCCAACAAGGTCTATCAGGTGTCATCCATGAGTCGCTATACTGAGCCCACCGGAAGTCTTCCACTATTGCAACTCCAGAACTAGTCCCAAGACGGGTCGCGCCTGCATCTATCAGTCGAATGGCATCTTTGAACGACCTAATACCACCCGCAGCTTTGACTCCCATTTCGGGACCGACAGTTTCACGCATTAGTTTAACATCATAAGGGGTTGCTCCCATTGGACCAAACCCGGTGGAAGTTTTAACAAAATCAGCACCTGCCTTTTTGCATATTAGACAAGCCTTTCGTTTCTGTTCGTCTATGAGGAACCCGGTTTCAAGAATGACCTTTACATGAGCATCTCCTGAAGCTTTCACCACACCTTCAATGTCTCGCTTGACAAGATCGTAGTTCTCATCTCTTAATGCTCCAATGTTTATTACCATGTCAACCTCCTGAGCTCCAGCAGCAACTACTTCTGTGGCTTCAAACGCCTTCACTTCGGGAGTAGTAGCACCGAGCGGGAATCCCACAACAATGCATACTTTAATGTCTGTGTCCTTCAGGAGTTCTACTGCATAGGCGACATGAACGGGATTAATACAGACTGCAGCAAAATCATAGATTATTGCCTCATCACACAGTTGTTTGATCTTATTCTGTGTAGTTTCCGGTTTGAGAACCGTATGATCAATCATCTTGGCAAGTTTTTCCACAGTGAGGTCCATGGAGACACCTCCAGATGTGGAAATGCAACTCTCACCACTATTAACCCTTCGAATACGACAGATGTAGGTTTAGCGGGTGCCCAAGTACGATTTAATGTCGTCTAAGACCTCTTTTTGAAGCCTGATGACATCGTGCACCTCAATCTCCTCTGCATCTTTCACCACGGAGTTAAGCTGGACTACTGTTCCAACTGCATCTACCTTTGAAAAATCAACAGGGAATTCCACTTCGGCGCCTTTTACAATAAGCTCTGACCTTGTCGGATTAAGTGCAATCCTGATGCTTCGTACAATGCCAATCCTTCTGGCTCTATTATCTAGGACTTCCTTTCCAATTAGTCTTCCAGGCATACTAAGCTCGTAAAGCTCAGCTTCGACACTTGGCATGGATTCCTTCGTAGTAGTGGTCATTTCAACTTGGCTCCTTGCTCTATTTGTTTTGTTTGTAGGAGGCTTTTTACAGTGAGTATTATCACAGATAGGTAGACAGGATATATAATACGAGGCCTTGGTGTTGGCTAATAACGAAACCTTTGTCAATATACCAATGATACGCAAGGATAGTATCGAATATAGAGCGTATCAGGTCAATCTGGCAGAGGCCGCAGCCAAAGAGAGCACAATGATAGTGCTCAGTACTGGTCTTGGAAAGACAGTAATTGCAGCATTAGTGGCTGCAAAACGATTGGTGGAGTACCCAGAGTCCAAGGTTCTCTTTTTGGCACCATCAAGACCCTTGGTCGACCAGCAAGCGCGTTATCTGAGACGTGTTTTAGACCTTGATGAGAATCAAATCGTGTGCCTGACCGGGCAAGACTCTCCTCAGAACAGACGTGATATTTGGAGTGAGTCTCGAGTGGTGGTGATGACACCTCAGGCTTTACAGAACGACTTGGTACAGAGAAGCTATAACCTAGAAGATGTGTCATTGATTGTTTTCGATGAGGCTCATCGGGGTGTAGGAAACTACGCTTACACATTTGTGGCAGAGCTATATGAGAAACAGGGAGAGAATACGAGAGGGCTTGGACTCACAGCCTCTCCTGGTCATCAAGCTGAACATATCAGAAAGGTCTGTGAGAACCTCAGACTTTCTCATGTTGAGGTTAGAGATGAAAGGAGTAGAGACGTACGGGATTATATTGTTTCTGTAGATTCTGAGATGCGATTCATAAAATTGCCTCCGGAGATTGAAGTGCTGAGGGATATTCTCTACTCAATCATAGACGTCTATCGGACACCGGTAATCAATCAAGGATTCAGTCTCCCGGATGCTAGGCGGATGACTCGAAAGGAGATTTTGAAAGTCCAGAGGGATGTACGGAGGGAAATTGGCTCGTACACAAAGCCTCCTCATACTTTATTCCTAGTCATCCGAAACCTCACAGCTTTGCTACGAATCATACATCTGCTAGAGTTTGTCGGAACTCAAGGGCTGATGCCAACACACAGGTATATTCAAGGCGTCTATGAGGAAATTCGTAACAAAAAAGGCTCGAAGGGTGTCAAGGATCTCGTGGCGAGGTCTGAGTTTAAACAGTTTGAGAGTCTACTTGGAGCGCTAATCGAAAAGGGACACAGGCATCCTAAGGCGGATGCAATTCTAGAGATCGTGAGTGAACAACTCTCAGTTAATCTGGACTCGCGTATCTTGATTTTCACGCGATTCCGAGACACAGCAGTTGAAGTTTGTGAAGCATTGGAACAACTCGAGGAGGCTCGAGTGAGTCGTTTTGTAGGGCAGAGTTCTCGCAGGTCTGACAAGGGTTTAAGCCAAAGGAAGCAGGTCGAGATTCTTGATGGGTTTCGGAACAATGAATTCAATGTTTTAGTTGCGACACAAGTAGGGGAGGAGGGTCTTGACATCCCAGAATGCAATCTGGTAGTGTTCTATGACTGTGTGCCTTCAGTTGTGCCATATATTCAACGTCGAGGGAGGACTGGACGGCGTTCGCCCGGGCGTGTTGTTATCTTTGTAGCAAAAGGAACTCATGATGAGTTCTATCACTGGAGTGTGATCAATAAATTGAAGAAGATGCCATCAGCTCTGAAAGAGGCTGAGCAAGAAGAGGATGAGGAGCAGACAAGTCTGGACGAGTTTGTGAGTGAAGAAGAAGCCTCTGAACGCATGGTGAGTAAAGCTCCAATGAAGGACGATGATCATGTCAAACTCATAGTCGACTCTAGAGAGTTACCCACGGCTGTTGCACGAGAGCTAACTAGGCTTGATGTAAAGATATCTGGAGAGAGTTTGGAGATTGGTGATTATATTGCCTCAGAGGACGTGGCAATTGAACGCAAAGAAACTGGAGACTTCATCCAGTCACTTATCGATGGACGCCTTTTTAGTCAACTTTCAGCACTACGCTCAGCATATAGTCGCCCAGTCCTCATCATTGAGGGTGAACAAATCATTGGTCTACGAGCTGTGAATCCAGCCTCAATCTACGGCGCACTTGCATCAATTGCTATCAAAATTCAGATACCAATACTCTGGACACGAAATGCAGAAGAAACAGCCAATGTACTTTACAGGATTGCACATATGGAACAAATAGATTCAAGCAAACCTCTCCGAACAAGAACAGGTGACGTGAGAGGAACAGACGCAGAAGCGCTTGAGTACATCTTATCAGGATTTCCAGGCATAGATACTGTTACTTCAAGAGCTATCCTATCAGAGTTTGGCACATTAGAGGGAATATTTTCTGCAGAACAAAAAGAGTTGCAGAATGTAAAGGGTGTTGGACCAAAGATAGCGGGTCGAATCAGGAGGCTCTTGACAACAAGATATCCAGGTTCTAAATCTTAGTACACTGGGGGATTCTTATCTCTACCCCTCGCATATGCTTCACGCAGAATGTCCGTGATTTTTCTGCTGAGTTCCCAATACTCCCGATAATCATTCTCGTCAAGCCGTACAACACTCAGAACACTACGAAATAGCATGTACAATTTTGGATCGAGTTCATGAACTGCACAGAGAGAATCTTTGGCAAATTCCAGTCCTTTTAAGCGACTTCTATCTCGCTTAGTCATGTCTTCTGCGACTTTCTTCATCTCTTGATCGTTCTTAAGTACAAAACCCAACTCCTTCATTATGCCAACGATATCTAGGGTCCGATCAAGATTTCTATCTGTATCTTCAGGAAGCTCATCCATATTGCCAGTTGCAATGAACACATTTTCAGCCGTGGCTCGCCAGAGCTTCTGCATGATGTGACTGTCTCCGTTCCCAGCAGGTTCATACCCATCCTGTTCTATAAGGCCACACTTTTCGAGTTCCTTTATGTGATATCTCACAGTCTGAGGTTTGACCTTCTTGTCAGGGTCTTGTTTTGAGAGAAAGTCTACAAGTTCTGATGTTGACATCCTCCGAGCCCTAAGAGCATGAAGAATCTGTCTTCTACTGGCGTCACTGAGAACCTTGTAAGCATCAATTGCCTCTTCACCAGTGATGACTTTGATTGTGTCGATTGGTTTTGATCCCTGCATTAAGACCTCACCCGTTCTCACACCGATAGTATTGAGAAATGAACAATATCGTAAGTTACACGACGACTAATAGCCCATCGGGCTACTAGTGTCGGAATTTCAGCAGTTTATGCTGGTACGTATATCCATTGCCTCATGTCTTGTAGGCATGGCACACGCTTGATCAGTTTCTTTTTCAAAAGTTTTCTAAGAGCGTATCTGACCGTTCGTGGAGCAAAAGACACCTTGTCCAAGAGCTGCTTTGGTGTAACGCCACCTTGACCGCTGCTCCTGAGGATGTCTAATACTATCATCTGACTCTTAGTGAGCTTCATATTCTTGAGCTCTTCTTGTAGTTGTTGATCGCTCATCATTTTTCTGAATACCTTCCCATGTGGTTTTTTGTCAATTTATTGAGGATTTCTAATAGAAATTGCCTCAATCAACTAGTCATTTGAATGTTAAAGTTGCTTATTAATTTATCGCCGTCTGGAGTTTTGTATCGCGGTGATTGGCTGCTCCATCTTAACGCTGTTAATAACTTTTCGATGATTGTTTGAACATAATTCTTGCGGATTCCCAGCTGTAGATACATTGAGACAATTTCGGGAAAGTCTTTAACTCTGAAGAACATGGGCTATATGATATGCGATGAAAAAGGCAGTCCTACTTGCAGCAGGCGATTCAACGAGAATGCTTCCACTCTCAGCAAACCAGCCCAAGCACCTGCTTCCTATTGCAGGGAAACCCTTGATCTTTCATACGATTGAAGCACTCGAGAAGGCAGGTATTGAGGAAACACTGTTTGTGTATGGATACCATGCAGAGAAGCTCAGTAAAGCCGTCGAAACACAGTCATGGAAAATGAAAATCTCATTTGTCAACCAAAAGGAACGGAAAGGGACTGCTCATGCAGCAGGGCTAGCAAAGAAATTCGTTGGAAAGGACAATGCCATTCTGATGAATGGTGATGTGATGGTTGGTCCCGGAACTTTTGAGGGACTCATTGAACTTCACGAAAAGAAGAAGTATGACATGACTCTTTCCGTCAAACCGATAGAAGATCCCAGTCCTTATGGTGTTGTCAAGGTTCAGAGAGGAAAAGCAAAGAAGCTCATCGAGAAGCCCGAACCAGATCAAATGGTCAGTAATCTTGTCAATGCAGGTATCTATGCTGTCAGCAGTTCGTTATGGGAAGCTATAGAAAAGACAGAGCAATCACCAAGAGGCGAGTACGAGATCACTGACTCGATATCCATTATGATAGAGAAGGGGAATGTGGGAGCGTATTCAATGCCATCATGGTGGTTGGACATTGGAAAACCATGGGATTTGCTAGAAGCTAATGAGTTATACCTTGGTCAATCCAAAAGATGCATTGATGGTGAAGTCGAGGAGGGAGCAGTAGTTAAGGGGGATGTTATTATCGAAGATAGCACTATAATCAGAAGCGGGGCCTACATCGAGGGGCCTGTCTTTATAGATAGGGATTGTGTCATTGGACCCAACTGTTACATCCGACCGTACACCTCAATTGGTAAGAAGGTCAAAATTGGGAATGCTGTGGAGATAAAGAACTCTATCATTATGGAAGGCACAAATGTGGGACACCTGTCATATGTTGGCGACTCGATAATTGGGCAACACTCGAACTTTGGTGCAGGTACTATTACAGCCAATCTCCGTCATGACAACAGTTCAATTTTCGTTACAGTAAAGGGAACTCGTATGAACTCTGGTAGACGAAAACTCGGAGCTATCATAGGTGATAATGTAAAGACTGGTATTGGCACATCCATCAGCCCTGGAATTGTCCTTCATCAAGGGTCTCAGACAGGAGTCGGTGTAATAGTTGAGAAAGATATTCCGCCTCATAAACTCGTCATTACGAAGCAAGACCAGTCCACAATGGATGTGGAGCACAGGTAGAGTGTGATAGGTCTTGTCATCAAAGACACTGAAGGAGTTTAACGCTACAGTAAAGGACTCAAAAAGTGTTGATGTGTTATTTGGATACTGCTATCCATCCACATACAGGGCGGGGATGACAGGACTTGCACTGCACATTCTTTATGCAATTCTAAACTCAAGGGAAGATACCTCCTGTGAGAGATATTTCAGGTTTGACACAGAATCACCAGCCATCTCAGTAGAAAGCAGAAGGCCTTTGAAGGACAATCATATCGTTGGGTTTTCACTCACCTATGAGGAGGACATTATCAATCTTATACAGATGCTTGAGTCAGGGAATATTCCAACATTTGCAGAAAAGCGGACCGAAGAGGACCCATTAGTCATTGTTGGGGGACCGGTTGTCACCGCAAACCCGGAGCCGTTTGTTGATTTTGTAGATGCTTTTGTGATAGGTGAGGGGGATGTAATCATTCATGATATTATTGATACCGTATCTGTCGGAAGTTCCCGTAAGGATATTCTTTTGCAACTAGCTGAGCTCAAAGGTGTATATGTCCCAACTTTCCCGAAAACAAAAGTTGATCGCAATATCATCCTAGATCTTGATTCACTCGAATATCCTGTTGCTCAGATTATCCCTGATGTTCAGGAGGGCTCGCATCTTGAATCAGTATTTGGAAATTCATTTCTCTTAGAGGTGACCAGAGGTTGTGGTCATTCATGCAGATTTTGCCTCATCGGTCATGTATGCAGACCTAGACGGACAAGGTCGCTGAATAGACTCAAGGACCTTGTTGAGATGGGGATTAAGAGGACACCAACTAGGAAAATCTCTATGATTGGTTCTTCACTGGGAGATCTTGATGGTTTGGAGGAACTTGTATGTTGGACTGTAGACAAAGGACTTGAGGTTTCAGTACCGTCTCTGCGAGCTGATTCTGTTACAAAACCCCTTCTGGATTGTCTAGTAAATGGAGGACAACGAACACTCACAATTGCACCTGAAACAGGGTCTAGCAAACTAAGAGAAACGATGGGAAAGGACCTGACAGATATTGATATTGAGAGTGCGGTGGAGACAGCAGCTCATGCGGGTTATAACTCGCTCAAGCTGTACTTCATTATTGGGCTTCCAGGGGAAACCGATGATGACATTAACGCCACAGTTGATATGATTGTTAGACTGGCAAAAACATCGGCGTTGAAGGTCACAGCCAGTGTAAATCCCTTCATTCCAAAAGCTCAGACTAGATGGGAGAGAGAGCCCCAACCAACTATAGAAGAACTTCGTCGTCGTCTCAGGCTTGTGGAGAAAGGTGTGAGAAAGAAAACAAAAGTCACAGTGGAGTCACTGGATTCAAGAAATGCAAGGATCCAAGCAGCGCTTTCAGTCGGAGACCGGTCTCTTGGAAAGATAATTCAGATTGCAGCCAGATATGGTGGATATTCGGGTTGGAGAAAAGCAGAGAAAGAAACAGGACTTTCATTCTTGACGCTAGCAAATGATACAAAGAGGCTACAAAAAGACCTTCCATGGTCCTTTTTGCGCAAATGAGGGCGAAAAAACTGGCACCATCTTGGTAAAGCTCTTAAGTCAATTCTTGGAAGTCACTCTTGAGATATACCATGGAAAAAAGATGTACCATGGTTGTCTGGTGACGAGATATGTCTGAAGATGGCGAATTTCGGGAAGCCTTTCCCGCTCTCAGCAAAGAGCTTGAAGAGAAGTCAACAAAGACATTCAGAATAGATGGTGTCCGGACAATGGCGGAGGAAACAGATTCTACGGGAGGCTCAAGGACATTCACACCGGATGTCGTGGACTATATACGACGTTGTGATACAGTGTCACAGGCCATAGAGATTGTTGATTTTCTGATGAAGCGGAATGAAATCAGTCCATCTCAGGCCAGAGAGATCAAGGGACAATTGAAGACTGACGGTCTCAGAAGTTTTGGTTCAAAGAAAGAAAAAGACCATTACCTCCACCACGGAATCGGTGAAGAATAATACAGACTAGCCCACATAGGGCTTTGAACCTCATGAGTTTTACATGCTTATTAGAGGAAAAAAGTAACTAACAGACACTGAGGGCAGTGTCTTTCATCTCAGATATTAGTGGGGGAGAGATTTTGTCGAAGAAGTCAAAACTGAGTAGAAAACTGTCAAAGGTGGTTAACCAGACAATTTCTGAGGATTTGGAAACATATGACATGCTCAAGTGGAAACTAGCATGCAAAGGATTTGGGCCAATTCATTACATAAGTAACACAAGAAGGATGTGGCTTGAAAAGAACCGACATCGAATTGAGGGAGCTAGAGAGATTGTAGACTTCATGGAGAAGTGGGTGAGTCACTTTCGAAATGTTGAGGAGTTTGAAAATTATACTGTGGCTGCTGTGAGAGAAGAAGTGATTCTTGTTATTAGAAAGAAGCAGCAGAGGATTAAGACTGAGAAAGGAATTCTGAACAGTGTCAAACTGAATGGCTTCAAGACACTTATCAAATGGGCTGATAATCCCAATGAACTCAGGAAAGGACCCTATAAAGGTCGCAAGACATTACCCAAAAAACCCTAGTTACTCTATCGTGGTCTGTTTTGAATCTCTAAGCCGATAGATTAGATTTCTCAGATGTGTTGGGCGTTTCCATTTCCTGACCTCGTTTTCTGGATTTCTTCTTGTAAGGGCATATCGAACCAAGACTCTGAGCAAGTCTCCCTTAAAACCAACCACTCCATGTATCTTGTGTCCGGATCTTGAGAATGTCTTTACAGTTTCTGCTGAGCAAGAGATGCGAACTAGATGTTCTGTGTTTTGACCATGAAATGAAATTGTAGTGGTGTGCAGAGTTGATAGGATATCATTACCAATAGTCTCCAAGTACCGTTTTCCTAATGCTAGATATATGAGGTCGAAGCCTGTTTCTACTAATTGTGTGATAGCTTCTTTGAGTTGTAATTGACTCGACCGTTCCCGTACGTTTGCAATCTTCATTGTTGTGAAACTACAATCATAGGGAGGAACTATATCCTCCTCGTGGAGCATCCCAAACCCTGCAGATATAATGACTAATTGAACTTCCACATCATCTATTGTCCTGAGTAAGTCGACAGCCTTGACAAGTTCTTTGTTCTGTGGCCCCAAATACATATCACGTGCTGGAGCGCACATTGAAGGGAATTGTTGTTTCCAATAGACGATGTCGTGGTTGCCATCAATGTCATTACATTTTGGTTGGTCAGGAGGACTATACAATTTCCTCTTTCCACAACTCCCAACGACTAAAATCCTCACTACGACTTCCTCAGAATAATAGAGGATACAATTGTTCTTAAACACCGAGAAGGGTGACAGACAGTTGATTATACTGGTTTGTAAACACCTTTGTTGCGTGCCCAAGAGATTGTTTCAGGATCACAACGCTTGAGCTCACGTTCTGGGAAGTCACTGAGTAGGTTCCAACCAATGTCAAGGGTCTGTTCAAAGGAACGGTCTTCGAACTCACCCTGGTTGATGAATTCAGCCTCGAATTTGTCTGCAAACCTAAGGTACTTCTGATCTCTGTCTGTAAGCGCTTCAGACCCTACGACTGCAACAAGGTCACGAAGGTCACGACCTTCAGAGTAGGCGTAATAGAGTTGTGCCTGTATTTCCTTGTGATCAAATCGTGTCATTCCCTCTCCGATTCCTTCTTTCATCAGTCTACTAAGAGATGGACCGGGATCGAGTGGTGGGAATATACCTCTTCTGTGTAAGCCCCGACCTACGATGATTTGGCCTTCAGTGATATATCCG
>JBHLPA010000343.1:0-2734 GCA_048939935.1 Promethearchaeota archaeon
ATGTCGATGCTCAATGACCTTGCCAAATATGCAATTCAGTTTGATGATCATGATAATGCTTGGCAGTTAGCTGTAACCGCATACAAGATTGGAGTTGCATATAACAAAGAAGAGGGAGCACTTGGTTCATTTCTGATGCTCTACAAAGTGTCATCTTCCTCGCATGACAGGTTCAAGCCAGCACTTGAAAAGATTGCAGAGCATGCTTTGAAAGCATTCGTAAAGAAAGGATGGAACACATCACAGATAACACCAATTCTAAACGAGATTCAAGGACATCTACCACCAGTTGAGGGGATGGCTACTGAGGGGCCTGTGGACCACGAGAAACTGAACCCAGAACTAACAGGCTGGATGGATGTTTTGTCATTAGAAACCATTGATGGAACAGAGATGCTTATTGTGAGAAATGACAAACTTCACGCAAGAATTGCGATAGCTGTTGGAAATCATCCAGAAGTAAGCGCACTAAAAACAGGACATAAAATTGCCCTCACAAACGGAAGCTTTGATGTCTCTGATGCAAATCCAGAAGTGGTCAAGAAGTATAGTGTAGTATTAATGATAACTCCAAGCGATAGCGCAGAAATCTCTTATGAAGGAGAATATGGATTCAGCTATCTTAAGGTGGCAGAGCCAATAGCTTAAGTTGTATTTACATCACTTGGTACGACCTTGTCATCCTTGATGTTTGGGAATTTCAATGCTATAATACGACCAGGCTTGTCCGATGTTATTTCAAATGAATGTGTTTCTCCAGGAGATACAATCACTACATCTCCAGCTTTGAGATTGTAACAGGTCTCATTTACATACATGTTGATGTCTGTAATCGCGATGAAAACCTCTTCCAATTTTTCATGAGCATGTGGTGAGCTTCTCCCACTTTCCAATATGTCGACGAGAATAACTCCACAGGTGTCAAGAGGACGTTGGAAAGTTAAATCCGCAATATATCTTGCAGTATACCCTGCTCTGCTAACTGTTTCAGTAGCCTCTACTCTATAGATTTGAACCATTGTTTTCGATAGATTTTCTCCAACCTCAGAAAAAATATCTTCCCAAAGAGGATTTCTACCAAGAACGATAGGTATTAGTTCGCAAATTTGTATGTATTTATCTGAGGATGACTTCTCCGGATAATATCAGGGATCGGATGATTTTCAAAGTCCTTGTAATTGGTAATGACCTACCATTGCAGACGGGCTTCCTTAGTAGAGCCTCTGAAGGACGTGCTTCATGTCAGTTGTACAATGCAGTTGGCCTGAGCCTCGGTGTTGCGAAAATAAACTACCGAGATAACCTAAGTGTGATTCTTCAACTTTGGTCAATTCCGTATTCAGAGCGATTAGAAGGATTATCTCGAAATTTCACAAAAGGTCATAGAGCCATAATACTAATCCTGCGTCCCCAAGAGATTGAAGCCATCCCTGAGATGTTTGCGCGTCTTCATCTTAGTTTTGAAACACCGATTATGATAGTAATGGTTGGCACAGTCAGGGACACCGAAGCAGCTTCATACCATCTTGATGCTGTATTCAATTCCCAACTACCAGTTCATGCGGCGCAGACTATTGATGAAATCATTGGAATTGTTGCAGAAGCATTAGTTCCCGAAGAATCCTTGAAATCGTCGTTGCCCATGGTTGTTTCTATCGATGATAATATCTGTCCGATTTATGAGCCAGCTTATCCTGAATCATCAGCACCTCCAAACTCTTTGGAGGAGATAAAAGAGATCAGTGTGATTGCATCTGAATTGGGTCTTCGGATTATTGGGGATTCCTGTGCCGTCGAAATGGACGAAGGTGTAGCTTGGATCTGTATGAAAACGGGAGGAGTCCGGATGGAGCCCGGCATTTGTAAATACTGCTCCCTCAGCTGTAAACGAAAATCTAACATTTGCATTGTAGGAACAGATACAGGTTGGTCCTCAATCAACTTGGGTTCGCGAGCTTTACTCACGATTGCAAAAATATATGCATTAACTGCAAGAATGCTACCAACGCATGTGGAAAAACAGATTGAAAGAACAACAGTCTGTAGTAGATTTGATCCTAATCCTGCAATTCCTATAGAGGAGATTCCAGATAGGATACTCCTTGGGTTTAAACAGACAGCTTCTGGTAGATCACTCCTCGACGCTGCTAAGAAGCGTGTGAAAGAAGGACGACTCTCAAAAGAGACTTACACTATACTCAAGAAGAAGCTACTTAACCTAGAAACAAAAAGAAATGAGTGAAGAGATGAGTCATGCCAGCAAGGATGATTTCTGTAATAGGAGGATCGGTTAGCAGTCCAAACAATCTGGAATTAGCTGAGAAAGTTGGTGCGGAGATTGCTAAAAAAGGTGCAATCCTCGTATGTGGAGGTTTAGGAGGAGTCATGGAGGCTGCTTGTCGTGGAGCCAAGAAGGAAGGAGGGCAAACTCTCGGTATCCTTCCTACTGACTCGAAGGAACATGCGAATGACTTTGTAGATATTGCTATTCCAACAGGATTTGGATACGCTAGAAATTTCCTCGTGGCAAAGACAGGAGATGCAGTCATCGCAATCGATGGTCAAGCTGGCACACTCAGTGAAATGGCAATTGCTTGGTTTTCTGACAAACCATTAGTTGCACTTGAACCATCCGGGGGATGGGCAGCTAGGCTTGCAGGTCAAAAAATTGATGAGAGACGAACTGATTCAATTTATGCAGCAAAAACACCTGAAGAAGCAGTTGACAAGGTCT